>DASYVY010000249.1:0-2159 GCA_035936535.1 Thermomicrobiales bacterium
ATCGACGTGATGGTCGATTGTCACAGTGCCTTCGACCTCGGCACCGCCCACCAGGTAGCGCGGGAGCTGGCCGCGCTCGGGATCACCTGGTTCGAGGAACCGCTTCCGGTCTGGAACCTGGATGCCAATCGCCTGCTCAAGCCCATGGTCAACGACCTGGGCATGGAGCTTGTCGGGGGCGAATTGCTCTTTGGCACAGGCGGCTACTGGCCCTATCTCGTCGCGGGCATCTGGGATGTGATCATGCCGGATGTCAAGCATTGCGGCGGGCTGGCTGCCCTGCGCGCGATCGGCCAGCTTGCCGTCGGGCAGGGCGTCGGGGTGGCCCCCCACAATCCGAGCGGTCCGGTCTCGACGATCGCGAGCGGCCATGCCCTCGCCGCCGTGCCGGAGCATCGGCCGCTGGAGGTCGCCTGGGGCGAGGTGCCCTGGCGAAGGGAAGTGGTGGACCCGTCGGAGACAATCGGCGCTGGCGTCCTCCGGTTGCCGGATGGGCCGGGGCTTGGAATCCGCCAGCTTGCCCAGCCGGGGTGATCGGCGGGACAGCAACCGGAATGCCGGGGCACCCGCCGCGGCCGACCTTGGAAACGTTCGTGACGCCACGCCGATGGCGGATTGGGAAGACCCGTGCGACGACCCAACATCCTGGTTCTCTACACCGATCAGCAGCGATGGGACGCGCTCCACGCGGCCGGGAACCCGGAGATCCTGACGCCGAATCTCGACCGGTTCGCGGCCGCCGGCACTCGCTTTTCGCATCACTTCGTCCAGAACCCCGTCTGCATGCCGAGCCGGGCCAGCTTCCTGAGCGGGCAATATCCCGAGACGCTGGGTATCTCGCACATGGGCGTGCCGCTGCCGCAAGATATCCGGCTGCTGCCGGGCTATCTCACTCCCTATGGCTACCGGACGGCCAACATCGGCAAGCTGCACGCGCTGCCACACGCGAATCGCGACCATCGGCAACCGCATCCGCCCTATGGCTTCGACCACCTCGAAATCTCGGATGAGCCGGGGCCGTACGAGGATGCTTACCGGGCATGGGTGCGCGCGATCGCCCCTGAGCACCTCGACACGATCAGCCTGGGCCTGCCGCCCTCGGCCGCGGTCTGGCAGCGCACGATGGGGGTCCTTGATGACGTGGCTCACCCCGAGGAGCGCTTTCCGAAGCGCGCGGTGCCCTTCCCCGCCCCGGAGCATCTCACGCACACCGCCTTTGTCAGCGACCGGACCCGTGCGTTCATCTCGCAGCAGGGGGAGAACCCATGGCTCTGCATCGCCGGGTTCTATTCGCCGCACAGCCCCTGGATCGTGCCGCAACGGTATCTCGATCGCTACGACCCCGCATCGCTCACCCTTCCCCCGGAAGAGGCACGACGACCATTCGGCGGCGGCGAGTCGAACCGGGATTCGCTCGATGTGGCATCCTCCGATGACGAGCTGCGATCGGCGATCCACGGGTACTACGCGATGGTCAGCGAGGTCGATGACCACGTTGGCCGCATCCTCGGTGTGCTCGATGCGCGGGGCATGACGGATGACACCATGGTCATCTTCACCTCCGACCACGGCGAGTGGCTCGGCAAGTACGGGCGCTATGGCAAGGGGCACCCCGCCGACGATGCGGTCAGCCGGGTGCCGCTGCTGATTCGCTTGCCGGGCGCTGATCGGTCGCAGATCCCGGTTGTCGATACGATCGTCGAGGCTGTCGATGTTCTGCCGACCATCCTCGAGGCGGCCGCGATCCCGGTTCCCCCGGCGTTGCAGGGGCAATCATTGCTGCCGTTGCTATCGGGTGATCCGGGCGCGACGCGGTCACGGACCGATTCGGCGCTGACGGAGCACCGCGGCTGGAAATCCCTGCGGACTCGCACGCATCGCTACGGGATCGCGGCGTCGGGAGCGGAACATTTCTTCGATCTCGACACCGATCCCGGCGAGACCCATGACCTCTCGGACGATCCGGGCAGCGGCGGCGCCCTGGCTGCGCATCGTCACCTGTTGTTGCGGCGGCTAATCGGCCGCGAGCGCCCGCGACCCCGCACATGGACGTATTAGGAGGGCTATGCAACGCCATGTCACCGCGTAATTCACCACGGGACGGCACACGTGTTCAGACCGGCCCCTGTAAAACAAGCTACAGATGATGTGAGGTGTAC
>DASYVY010000250.1:0-13990 GCA_035936535.1 Thermomicrobiales bacterium
GCTCCAGCGTTTCCCGGGCGTGGATGTCTAGGTGATTGGTCGGCTCGTCGAGGATCAGGAAGTTCGCCTGCTCCAGAAGGAGAACGGCCAGGGCAAGACGCGATCGCTCCCCGCCGGACAGCGAGGAGATCTGCTTGTGGACGTCGTCACCGGTGAACAGGAACCGTCCCAGATAGGTCCGCGCATACTCCTCGTTCATCGGCCCGGTGTCGAGAATCGCGGACAAGGGCGTTCCGCTCCCCTTGCCGCGCAGCTGCTCGTGGGACTGCGCATAGTACCCCGGCTTGACGTTCGTCCCGAGCTGATACTCACCCTCCAGGGTCGGCAGCGTTCCCATCAGGGTTTTCAGCAGGGTCGTCTTGCCGCTTCCGTTCGGGCCGAGCAGGCCGATCCGGTCCCCGCGCTCGATCTCGAGCTCGGGCGTCTGGATCAACTGCTCAGGGCCATCGGCGTCGAAGTACCCGATTCGCATCTCGGTGGTGGACAACACCGTCCTGCCGGACCGAAGCGTTCCTCCCAGACGAAGATGCAGCCGGTCGTGCTCCTGCGGCCGAGGGATGCGTTCCAGGCGATCGAGCTTTTTCTGCCGGCCGCGCGCTTCCCGGTAGCGCTGGCCAGCGCCGTACTTGCGGATGAACTCTTCCTGCCGCGCGATGTATTCCTGTTGCTCCTCGTATTCCTTCTGCCGCCGAAGCATCCGCTCCTCGCGCATCGGGAGGTATCGGGCGTACGAAGCGGGATAGTCCTCCAACCGGCCGAACGAGAGATCGAGGGTACGCGTCGTTACCCGGTCAAGAAAATACCGGTCGTGCGACACGATCAGGCAGGCGCCGTTCCAGTTTCGGAGGAACGATTCAAGCCATTCCAGCATCTCCAAGTCGAGGTGGTTCGTCGGCTCGTCGAGCAGGAGCAGATCCGGGTCGGCGAGCAGCGCCTTGGCAAGTGCGACGCGCGTCTTTTGGCCACCACTGAGGCGATTGACCGGCTCGTCGAACTGGTCCTCGGTGAACCCAAGCCCGAACAGCACCTCGTCGGTCCGGTGCTCGACATCGTAGCCATGTCCCGCATCGAACCGTGTTTGGAGCTCGTCGTACTCGATCAGCAGGTCATCGAGGTCGTCCCCGGCATTCCCCATCGCCTCCTCGATCTGCCGCATGCGGTCGGCGATCTCCAGGACGTGCGCGAACGCCGATTTGGCTTCCTCACGGACGGAGTTGGCACTGGAGAACGTCGCTTCCTGGGGCAGATACGTGACACGGAGACCGCTGACGCGCGAAACCTCCCCGCCGTTTGGATGCTCGATGCCGGCGATGATGCGGAGCACCGTCGACTTGCCGGCGCCGTTGACGCCGACCATCGCGACGTGTTCCCGCTCCGAGATCTGGAACGTGACACCGGCGAAGATCTCATCGGTGATGAAGGTTTTGGCGAGGTTGGTGACCGAGAGAATGGGCATGGCTGGCATGGGTATCGTCCGGGACTGGGCACCTGGTGTGGCACTTGGCGAAACAGAAGGCTGACACGGCGCGGCGTATGCGGTCGTCGCGCGATCACGGCCAAAGGCGAGTCAACGGTGTGGTGCACTCGCCGGGTTGCGTGTGGAGTCAGTGCGCCAGGGGTGTCACAGCAACGGTTCCCATCATGCGAGCGGTTGGGGCTCGGGTCCAACGACAACGGCCGTGCACAGCACGCAGCGTACGCGAGACAGTATACCAGCGCTCCGATCCGCATAGCGGGATGCGAGTCGAGAGCCTCCAACGGAACGACACGCACCATCCCCTCCGGCACGGCACATCGATTCGGGAAAACGCGTCTCACCTTGTGCCCCGGCTCTGGCGTTCCTTACACTCGACCGAGATTGGCACGCCGCCAGACATGCAACGAGCGACAGGAACCCAGCACATGTGGCCGGTCACGACGACGCGAAACACGAGCGGGGAACTTCAGGTCGGAGGCGTGTCGCTGGTCGACCTCGCCGCGGAGTTCGGCACCCCGGTCTACGTCTACGACGAACAGACGCTCCGGCAGAACGCGCGCACGTTCCGGGAAGCACTCGCTGCGGTCTATCCTCGGAGCCGGGTCGCCTACGCCGCGAAGGCCTTTCTGACGACGGCGGTTGTCCAAATTCTCTGCGAGGAAGGCCTGGGGCTGGATGTTGTGTCGGGCGGTGAGCTGGCCGTGGGGCTGCGGGCAGGGATGCCGCCACGGGAGATCGCCCTCCATGGCAACAACAAGTCCGGCGCGGAGCTGCGCCAGGCAGCCGATGCCGGGGTCGGCATGGTGATCGTGGACAACGAGCAGGATATCGATCTCCTGGCCGTGCTGGCCCTGAATTGCTCGGAGCCAATTACGGTGATGCTCCGGATCAATCCCGGCGTCGATGTGCACACGCATCGAAAGATCAGCACCGGCCTGGCGGACTCGAAGTTTGGGCTGCCGGTGATCGGGGGTCAGGCCGAAGCGGCGGTCGCGCGCTTGGCGGGCACTCCTGGACTCGATCTCGTTGGTTACCACGCTCACGTTGGATCGCAACTGTTCGACTGCGAGGCGACCGTGAGCTCGGTTGATGCGCTCATCGCGTTTGCCGCCTCCATGCGCGAATGCTACGGAGTCGAGTGCCGGCATCTTTCGCCGGGTGGCGGGTTTGGAATCGCTTACCGCGATGGTGACCGGCCGCCGTCTCCACAGAACTGGACGAATGTGCTGGCCGACGCGGTGCGGGCGGCATGCGACCGTCATGCGCTTCCCCTGCCGATGCTGACGATCGAGCCGGGCCGCGCGATCGTCGGCCCGGCCGGGGTCGCGCTGTACAGTGTTGGATCGGTCAAGGAGCTTCCCGGAATCCGGACCTATGTTGCCGTGGATGGCGGGATGGCGGACAACCTCCGCCCGAGTCTCTATGAGGCGGAGTACAGCGCGGAGATCGCGAACCGGAAAGCCGCCGGTGACGAACGGGAAGTGGCCATCGCTGGAAAGTATTGCGAGAGCGGCGACATCCTGATCGAAAGGATCGTTCTGCCACCGGTGACGTCGGGTGATCTGCTGGCGATCCCGGCAGCCGGCGCCTACTGCCTGTCGATGGCGAGCAACTACAACATGGCGCTGAAACCTCCGGTGGTGCTGGTCAACGATGGAGCCGCCCGCCTGATCAGGAGGCGAGAGACCTTCGACGACCTTGTGCGCTGCGACATCCCGCTCCGCTAGCCTGCGATCGGTAGCAGCTCTTGGCAGCGTCTCACAGGATGCGCGGTCAGGCGTTGACACGGGTACGCGCATGGTGGTCCCGACGACCTATTGATAATTCCCCCGAGAGCGTGTATCTTCCGTTGCTTGCGCACCGAAAGCAGATCGCACCACGAGAGCAGCGACATCACCTATCCACGTATCTGTGCCGGATCGGCAATCGACTCCGGTTTCCGGCTGTTCCTGCCGCTCGTGACATGCCCCGTTCCGGAGCCTCGAGGTGTTCCAGGGTGGCATACTTCCGATGACGACCAGAGGCAGGAGCCTGCGGAAGGATCGGTAGCGATTGCACTTGGGAAGAATGCGCCGGTACGCGAGTCTCCCCTCCGGGAAACAACATGTTCATCTCCTGACGGTCGTCGAGGGAAGGGGCCAGCCTTTTGAGTGAGCAACGATCACGCAAACTCATGGATCAGAACTTCGATGACCAGGACGGGGAGATGTCGCCGGACATGCTCATCCCTGCCGCGATTCCAGATGAGGATGACGACTCCCTCGAGACCCGCCTGGCGAGGTTGAGCGAGCTGATCCCAATTGCGACGGATGACGCACCGGCGGAGTTCGACCTCCAAGTGGAGCTCGGAGAAGAGGAGGAGAGCGAACTCGCCGAAACCGGAAACAATACGATTTCCGCCGCGGCGATCGCCGAGAGCGATCTCTCCGACATCAGTCTCGACGATCCGGTCCGGATGTACCTGCGTGAGATCGGACGGGTGCCACTGCTCAACGCCCGGCGCGAGGTCGAGCTGGCGAAAGCGATGGAACGGGGCGAGTACATCACGCTCGTCATGGACCAGCTTTCCGGTCCCGGCTCGATCGAGCCATCCGCAACCGATCTCGGCATGGCGATCTATCACGCGTTCCGGGCAGGTTGGGCACCGCTTCAGGCACTGTATGAGACGATCGAGCCCAATGCCGCCGAGGCGGACAAGCCCGCGATGATCGGCCGGGTCCTGCCGGTAACCCACGTGCCCAAGCAGGCCATGGAGACGGTTGCAGAGTCGTTCGGCATCACCGCCACGGAACTGGAAGAGCAGCTCAGGCTGCGAACGGTCGAATGGGATCTGCTTCCGTCTCCCATCCAGAATCTGCTCATCGCGCGCAACTCGTGGCCCGACGACGGTCGGGTCCGCGCCCTGTTCGAACAGCGGGAGATGCGGCAGGCGCGCAAGTGGCGAGAGCTGCAGGTAGTAGGGCGGCGAGCCAAGGTCGCTCTTACCGAAGCCAACCTGCGACTGGTCGTGTCGGTCGCCAAGAAATACGTCGGTCGCGGCATGGGTATGCTGGATCTGATCCAGGAAGGCAACCTCGGATTGATCCGGGCGGTCGAGAAGTTCCAGCATCACAAGGGCTTCAAGTTCAGCACCTACGCGACCTGGTGGATTCGTCAGGCAATCACCCGGGCAATCGCGGACCAGGCGCGGACGATCCGAATTCCGGTACACATGGTGGAGACGATCAACCGCTTGATCCGCACGAGCCGCCGCATGCAGCAGGAGCTGGGGCGCGAGCCAACGACCGAGGAGTTGGCCCGGGAGATGGAGATCACCCCGGACCGGGTGCGCGAGATCCTCAAGATCAGCCAGGATCCCGTGAGCCTGGAAATGCCGGTTGGGGAAGAGGACGACAGCCAGCTCGGCGACTTCATCGAAGACCAGAAGATGCTGGCGCCGGCCGATGCCGCCACTCGCCAGCTCCTGCGCGAGCACGTCGAGGATGTGCTCGATACGCTGAGCGAGCGCGAGCGGGGCGTGCTCTACATGCGCTACGGTCTTGATGACGGGCGGACCCGAACCCTTGAGGAAGTGGGGAAGGTCTTCGGTGTCACCCGGGAGCGAATCCGGCAGATTGAAGCGAAGGCGCTCCGGAAGCTTCGGCAGCCCAGCCGCGCGAACATGCTTCGCGACTACCTGGAGTAGCGCCGCCTCTGAGGCACTTGCACGCTTCCTACGGACGTTCGCCATCCACGCGCGTGGTGCGAACAGGAAACGGCGGCCAAACGCTCCGGATCTTCCTGCGCGCTTCCAGGACAGGGCGGCAGTGGTGGACCGCGTTGTGAAGGATAAGCGCACCACGGCTGCGTACCGGGTTATTGCGCCTACGTGATGCCGATCACGAAGCGGTAGTGGAGTCCCGTCGCGCCGATTGGCGCGCCGCCCTGTTCCATGGCCGTCCCACACTTGTCATCGATTACAGGACATAAGGAGAACGACCATGCTGGTCGATCAGGCACGTATCCATGTACAAGCGGGCGATGGCGGAAACGGATCCGCATCGTTCCGACGCGAGAAGTTCGTTCCCAAAGGGGGACCCGACGGCGGGGACGGCGGCCGTGGCGGTGATGTCATCCTCGTTGTCGTCGACAACCTCAACACGCTGCTCCCCTTCCAATACGTACAACGATACAAGGCGGAAAACGGCGGTGCCGGCGGAGGTCGCCAGCGATCCGGCAAGAAGGGACAGTCCGAGATCATCAAGGTGCCGGCCGGCACCGTCGTGTTCCTCGATGAGACGGGCGAGCAGATCGCGGACCTGACCGAACCCGGGGAAGAGCTCGTGATCGCCCGTGGCGGCAAGGGCGGGCTTGGCAATGTTCACTTCAAATCCTCGACCCGCCAGGCACCCCGTCTCGCGGAGCTGGGAGCGCCCGGCGAGGAGCGCTGGCTCAGGCTGGAGCTCCGGCTGATCGCGGACGTCGGGCTTGTGGGCTTGCCGAATGCGGGAAAATCCACGCTGCTGGCCGCCGCCACACGCGCCAAGCCGAAGATCGCCGACTATCCGTTCACTACCCTGTCACCCAATCTGGGGGTTGTCGAGATCGGCGGCCGGGGAGGTCAGGCGTTCGCGATGGCCGATATCCCCGGCCTGATCGAAGGCGCCGCCGGTGGTGCCGGGCTGGGCCACGAGTTCCTGCGCCATGTTCGCCGCACCAAGGTCCTGGTCCATGTGCTGGATGCGTCGGGAGGGCTGGAGGGACGCGATCCGCTGACCGACTTCCGGACAATCAACGCCGAGCTGGAAGCGTTCGATCCCGCCATGCGGGACAAGCCGATGCTGGTGGCCCTCAACAAAGTCGACTTGGTTGAAGCTCGCGACAACCTCGATCGCCTTCGGGAAACCTTAAGCGACGAAGGCTTCCAGCTGTTCGAGATCTCTGCAGCCACCGGGGAGGGCGTACCGGAGCTTACCAACCGGATCGCGGCGGAGTTGCGAGAGATCCAGGTCGCGGAGGACGAGGCGCGCAAGCGGGCGAAGGAACAGCCGAAGCGCCGGGTCTACACCATCGGCAATGTCGACGAGCGTGCCTGGGACGTCCAGCGGACTGGTGAGGACTCCTTCCTTGTCACTGGCGTGGGGATCGAGCGCTTCACCGCGATGACGAACTTCGACCTGTGGGAAGCGGCCGAGCGGTTCCAGCGCGTGCTTGAGGGCAGCGGCATCAGCGCCGAGCTGAAGCGTCAGGGGATTCAGCAGGGCGACACGGTGACGATTGGAAGCCACGAGATGGACTGGGGTGACCTGGACCAGGATGGCGAGTTCGTCATCCCGGAATCCGATGAGGACTTCGACGAGGATGACGTGCCAGTTGAGAACCATGTGGAAGTGGTGCTCGCCGGCGACGACGACTAGCGCGTCGGCCGTCGCCTCGCCCCCGGCTAGGCAGATGTGCACAACTGGCACGTCTACGGGGATTTGCGGTCAGCCCCGGGTCGAGTCAGCGTAAATTCCCCGGTAACCGTCGGGCAACATCTCCGCGACGCGCCGCATCGCCAGCTCGACCGCCTGATCGGCTGTCGTCCGCTTGCCGTCGATGTGGGAGGGGAGCCGGAACGGTTCCCCGAAAACGATCCGGACCCCCGACTGGCCCGGACCGCGAACCGCCCGTCTGCCGCCTTTGGAACCGTTGAACGGAAGCCGTTCCGATCCGGTGACCGCGACCGGAACGATCGGCGCGTTGCCCCTCAGCGCGATCAGACCCGCACCAGGCAATGCGCGCTCGATCTGCCGTGACCGGCTTCGTGTGCCTTCCGGGAACATCCCCAGCGCTATCCCCTGGTTCACGGTCGCCTCTGCCCGGCGGATCGCTGTTCGATCGCCGCGTCCCCGGTCGATTGGAAATGTTCCTCCCAGCCGAATAATGCGCCCGATGATCGGAACGGTCATCAACTCGCGTTTCGCCATGAAATGCACGGGGCGGGGGCAGGCGATCGCGATCAGCAAGGGATCGGCATTGTGGAGGTGGTTGGCGATCACCACTACCCCTCCCTCGCGCGGGACGTGCTCGACCCCTTCGATTCGCATCCGCAGGAGGACCCGTGCCAGAACGAGCAGGATCGCTCGCGCGATGCAAAAGGGTGTCCCCTGCAGCGTGCCCTTGCGCAGGTCGCCGAACTCTCCCTCCCGTGCGGACCTGGAGGCGGAATCGGCGGGTCCGGCGTCAGCCATGCGGAATTCCCTCGGACTCCCAGCGGGCGCGAACGATGCTATCAATCTCGGTCACGATCTCGTCGATCGTTCTTCCGTCCGAGCCGATGATGACCGCATCCTGAGCGGGTCGGAGCGGGGCAGTGGCACGGCCGGAATCAAACGCGTCCCGCGCCTTGAGATCCGCCAGCACCGAGTCGAAGGTGGCGTCGATCCCCCGCTCGTGGAGGTCCACCAGGCGGCGGCGGGCGCGTTCCTCGGTCGACGCATCGAGATAGATCTTGATCCCGGCGTCAGGCGTGACGACTGTTCCGATATCCCGCCCGACGATGACGACACGGGCGCCATTCGCGATATTGCGCTGGACGTCCAGCAATTGCTCGCGAACGGCGGGGTGTGCCGATACCGGGGAGACGGAGCTGTCGATCTCGGGAGTCCGGATCGCCCAGGTGACGTCCTCGTCGTCGAGCAGGACATCCGCCGTGCGCCCATCGGCGACGCTCGCAGGCTGGAAGGTAATCGAGAGGCCTCCGGCCAACTCTGCAAGTGCCTGTTCGTCCGACGGGGCGATGTCCTGACGGAGCGCGGCCAGCGTTACCGTACGATAGAGCGCCCCGGTGTCGAACAACATCGCACCAAGCTGGTCCGCCAGGCGGCGGGCGACGGTGGACTTACCTGCCGCGCCGGGGCCGTCGATCGCGATGACCTGCCGATGATCGAGATCCGTCATTGGGTCTCCCTGGCCCAGGTCCGGATGCGGGCCGCGACCGTTGTGATGATCCGTCAGAAGGGCCGCGTGCCGATTCATGGCGTGGAGGCGGCCCGGTCCTCGCGCCTTGCGCGGGCGTGCCAGGCGCTCGTCCAGTGGACGGCACTTCGTCACTTGCGCTGTGCCGGAACCCTCCGATTGGCGTGAGCTGCATGGTTCGACGCTGGTTGATGGCGTCCGCCTCGTGCGCTGGCAGGCCGACAGCCTCAAAGAGCTGAACGAGCTCTCCCGGGGTCAGGTCTCGCCAGGCACCGGGGGGAATGCCCTGCATCCGGAGCGGGCCAAGTCGCACGCGGCGCAGGTTGAGGACCGTGATCCCGACCGTATCCATCATCTGGCGAACCACATGATAGAGACCTTCGTGCAACACGATCTTGATGATGATGCCCTCGCTGGTCTCGCGCATCAGGCGCGCCTCGTCTGGAATTACCTCACGATCTTCGACCATGATGCCGTCAGAGAGGCGCCCAAGTTGCACATCGGTCGGCCGGCGGTCGGTGATGACGTGGTACTCCTTGGCGAGTTGATACCGCGGGTGCATCACCCGGTTCGCAACATCACCGTGGTTCGTGAGCAGGAGCAGCCCCTGCGTCTCGCGGTCAAGGCGACCTACCGGATAGATGCGCTCCGGCACATCGATCAGGTCCATCACGGTCCAGCGCTGGCGCTCATCCTGCACGGTCGTGATAAACCCGCTCGGCTTGTTCAACATGATGAACCGTGGGCGCTGGCGGCGGAGGACCTTGCCGTCGACCCGGATCTCGTCGTTCGCCGGGTCGACCTTGGTGCCCATCTCCGTCACGATTCGGCCGTTAACGGCCACGCGCCCGGCCCGGATCATCGCTTCCGACGCCCTCCGGCTGGCGACGCCCCGTGATGCGAGGACGCGCTGGAGGCGCTCCCGCGTGTCGGTGGCATTGTCTTCGTGCTCGCTCCCGTCGGATGGGTGAAAGGAATCGTCACTCACGGCGTCATGCCGCCCAGGCCAGGACGGGCGGCAGCGAAGCCGCCGCACCAGTCTGGTAGATCGGGATCGAGCCCACGGTTCTGCCACTCACCAGCAGCCGGACGGTGCCGCATCGTTCTCCGGCATCAACAGGAGGACCGAGCACGAGTTGATAGGTGGTCCTGGAGTCATCGCCGGACGGCACCGGGATGGCTGGCGGGTCCCTGAACTCGACCTGCCAGATGGCCATCTCCTCGGCAAGCCCGGGGAAGGTGTCATCCGCGCCCGGAACCACCCAGCTGAACCGGGCATCCATTTCATTCAGGATTTTCTGGGCGTCGTCCCAGCGCACGTCCTCCGCCTTCATTCCCGTGCTGTCATAGGTAACTTCCGAGCCAAGTACGGCAGTGATGACGGTATTCGCACCGCCATTCACCTGGCGGGCGAAGACCACGCACCCGCCGGCGTCGTCGGTCGTTCCGGTCTTGCCGCCGATCACACCTGACTTGTTGAGCAGCTCATTGGTGGTTTGTCCCTGGTACTGTCGCGGTCGCGGCCCAGCGGACAGGAAGGAGTAGGCAGGTTGGGCGACGATGTCCGCCAGCTTCGGGTCCTTCATCAGCCTACCGAAGAGGATCGCGATGTCTTGGGCGGACGAGTAGCTGTTCTTGGAATCGATACCGCTTGGGTTGGTGAAGTTGCTGTTCCTGAGGCCAAGCTCGGCCGCCATGTCGTTCATCGCCTCGACGAAGGCGTTGATCGCCGTATTTGGGTCGTCACTGCCGCTGATCTGGCCCCCGATGTGGCGCGCCAGCGCGTTGGCACCATCATTGCCCGATGGCAGCAGCAGACCGTACAGCAGCGTTCCGACCGTGAGCGTATCGCCTGCGACAAGCTGCATGTTCGAGTACATCTCGACATCGACCTCATCGGACTCGAGGATCAGCACCTCATCGTCGAGCTTGCCGAGCTTCATGACAACGAGGGCCGTCATGATCTTGACGGTACTGCCGACCTGCATGCGTTCCGTCGGGTTCTTTTCGTAGAGCACCACGCCGGACGTAAGGTCATACGAGAAGATCGCCCGCGCCGACACCGCAGGCGGATCGATCGCGCCTGCGGGACGCGTTTCGCTGGCTAGTCCCGGGGCGGCAGCGATGCTGCTTGCGGTGCTCGTCAGGATAATCGACACCAGCAGTAGCGACAGCAATGCCGACGGGCCGGGAAACCGAAACAGTGGACGATGTCTGGCTGACGGCCGTGACGCAATGATTCGAGACACACGAGATCCTTGTCCGGTGAGCTGCTACAGCGGTGTTGGTTCTGGTTGGGTGCGGCGGGTGGCATCTCCCTTGTGCCGTGGACCGGCCCAGTGGCAGAGATGGCGAGACGTTTCAGTATAAATGGTACGGGATCGAAGTTCGACGTTGTTCCTTCGTCCGCCAATCCAGGGGCTTCTGCGCCAACGCTTGGCAGAAGGTTGTGTGCTTCTGCGGAGAGCACTCCCGCTGGCGCGAGGCCATAACGTCGGGTCATCGCGGCCTGACCGTTTATCGCCATCCCGGCGTTGTCCGGTAGGGATTCCACTCTACGGTACACTGCCATATCAATGCCCGCTCGATATCGGGACAGCGCGCCTCAGGAATACCCAGGATCATCGTGGCAGAGCGAATCTTCTCCAATACCACCAGCGCCCCGGAAGCGGCGGGGCCCAGACCGGTGAGGATCGCCGCGATCGGTGATCTGCATCTCCGGGCCGAAGTGCCGCCGCAGATGGCGAGCGACCTTCATGCGCTCGAGGGCGAGGTCGACTTGCTCGTGATCGCCGGCGACATTACCGAGAGCGGGCGAATCCCCGAGATGGAGCTCGCGAGCGAGCTGTTCTCGACGCTGACCATGCCCAAGATCGCCGTTCTTGGTAACCACGACCGTCGCGGCATCCGGCGCCGGGCGATGCGCTTGCTCCTAGAAGCATCCGGTGTGCGCTTGCTTGATGGGGACTCGCTGACGCATCGCTTCCCCGATGGGCGAACCGTTGCCTTCGCTGGTGTCGGCGGCTATGGCGGCGGTTTCTGGCCCGAGGAACCGCCCGATCTGCTGGCGGCGCGGATCAGCAAGGCGGTCGCCGTACGCGCCCGGCGGGAGGCGCTCCGGCTGGCTGAGGCGCTGGACGATCTTGGACCCGGGCACGTCGACGCGGTCGTTGTCGTCATGCACTACTCGCCGACCGTTTCCACCCTGGGCGAAGAACCATTGCTGAAGTACTGGATGCTGGGAAATTCGCTGCTCGGCCGCGTCATCGACGACCATCAGGTAGATCTGGTGATCCACGGCCATGCCCATCTCGGCAACCACGAGGGGCAGACTCCCGGCGGGACCCCCGTCCGCAATGTGGCCGCTCACGTGACCGGCAGCCCCAGGATCTACGATGTCGCTGGACACAAGGCCGTGCGGACCGTCGAGTTCGTCCACGAGCTGACCGGGGCTGGCCTGACGCCAGGCTCTCAGGAGGTACCTTCCTGAGAGTCCCCGACGACATGTCCGAACGGTGGTCATCCATCGGATCGTTTGAGTCCACCCGCTACCGGATGGATGTGCTGGCAAATCCCTACGGTCCGGTTGAGGAGATCACCGACGCCCTCTCCCGAAACCCTGACTGGCATGCCGCCGCGCCCGATCTCGCCGAATTGCTCCGCCTGCGGCTTGCCGCGCGGGCCGGCGTTTCCTCAAACTGGGTCGTGCTCGCCAATGGCGTCGATGAGCTGCACATGATGATCGCACGGTGGCGAAGCGATCACGGTCCGATGGTGATCTTTCCGCCATCCGACACCGATCTCGAGCGGTGGATCGTCCAGCACGCAAGCCAGACCGAGCGCGTCCAGCGGCTCCGCGACTTCTCGCTGCCGGTCGGTCCGGAATTTCCTCGCCTGCCTCGCGGCGGTACAGCGGTCCTGCTGTCTCCGAACGACCCAACCGGAACGGTCATGTCGGTCCAGGAGACGGTGCGGTTGTCGCGGCAGTGCAGCTTCGTCGTCATCGACGAGCGCCACGCCGCCTACAGCTCCCGGACGCTGGCGCCACTTGCCCGGGAATTCGAGAACCTGATCCTGGTCCAGACGTTCGAGACGGCCGCGTCGCTTGCCGCGTTCCCGATCGCATGGGCGATCGCTCCACCCCATCTCGCCCATGAGATCGTGCGATATGGCCGACCATCCGGCATCGCGCGCATGTCCCTGGTCGCCGGCCTGGCGGCTCTGGGCGCTCAGGATGAAGTCCAGCAGACAGTCCGGAGGGTAATGGTCGAAAAGGGCCGGCTTTTCCGCCAGCTTCGCAAACTCAGCATGATCAGCCCACCGTATCCGTCCTGGGCCAATTTCCTCCTTGCCAGGATCGAGCGAGGAACCAGCGCGTTCTTCGTGCCCCGGCTGCGGGAGCGCGGGATCGAGGTGTACGAGGTCACCGATCCCCTGCTGCCGAACCACCTTCGAATCAGTGCGATCTCGCCTTCCGCCACCAACGCCCTGAAACAGGCGCTGATCGACGCGGCCCTCGACCTGTGACCCGATCATTCAATCCATCTCCGCGTCGATCCAGCGCTGAATCTCCTCCAGGCGAGCAGTTACGATCTCCGGTGAGGCGCGCCATTTGACCGCTCCATCGCCTCCAGCGTGAGACCTCGTGACCCATATCCCAGAACTGCTGGACGGCATACATCAGGGAACCGCGCGCTCGTCGGCCTTGCTAAAGGGTCGCATCGTCCGGTACCCGGCGACGAACGCATCCCAGAAGTCACGTGCTTCACGGTCCTTCCGCGAAAAGGCATACACGCCGCACGGGTCGCGTGCCCGCCACGACAAGGCGGCCAGGTCGAAATCGAAGAATGTGATGGAGCCGTCCTGCGCGACGGTGATGTTGTCCAGCGTGAGATCCCCATGGCAGAGGCCCCAATCCAAGTCAGGCGAGCGCTCGTTGGTCTCCTCGGCGAGCCGGTCCACGATCGCATCGATCGCGTGACGCTCGTCTGCGTCGGGTTCGAAAACGGTCCGCAGGGCACGGCCAGGAGCCATGACGAGCGTATCGATATCGTCTGCGGGGCGACCTGACCCATTGGGCAGGGTGTCGAGCGCTGCGTGAAGCTCGCCCGAGGCACCTCCAAACCGGGCGTACAGCTCGGCTGTGAATGGGTGCTGGGTCTTGGAGCCGGGCGCCTGAACGTAGAGGACCGCTCAGCGTTCGCCCTCGGGAGCGTCTAGCACGGTCATCCGTGACCCATTGCGCCGCGGGATCGGCCGGGCGATCGAGACGGCGCTCGTCAGCAAGTGTTCTTGCAGCCGCAACTCCCAGGCGACATCGGCCAGGGATCGCCAATCGCGCCGGTAGACTTTAAGGTAGTACAGTGCTCCTGCCGCCGTTGTCAGCCGGAAGACATCGTTGACGTAGCTTCGCTCGAGCGCGCAATCCCCGACCTGCGCGATGTCGTAGCGCTCCTGAAGCACCTGAACGAGCGCATCGGCGGCGAAGACCGAGTGGACAACAGGGAGTGGGTCCCCATCCCGCTTCACGGCCAGCTACATCCCGGTGGCTTCCGCAATCGCCACCCGCTGGGC
>DASYVY010000251.1:0-5041 GCA_035936535.1 Thermomicrobiales bacterium
AGGTACCGCATCACTGACGACGGTGCCCGCTTCCTGACCTGAAGAGCAGGGAGTGTGCGTGAAAAGATGCGATATATAATATATGTTTATCATGCGCTGGGGAGTTGCAGTCGTGCGGCAGATGGAGGACGAGGTGGTACCCAAACGACCTGATGGCGGTGCTGATCGCTCTGCGGCGATGCGGCCTTCCTCCCTCGATGGCGATCACGCTGTGCGACCTTCCGCCGTTGGAGCGAGTGCTGGCGTGCTCGCAAGCCGGCAACCGCATCGGACCAAGCAGGCGATGGTCTATGAGGCGTTGCGCTCCGCCATCATGCGCACCGAGCTGCAGCCCGGACAGCGCCTGATCATCGATGACATCTCTCGGCAATTGGGCGTCAGCCAGATTCCGGTCCGCGAGGCTCTTCAACTGCTGCAATCGGAACGGCTTGTCACCAATGTTCCGCACATCGGCGCGACCGTCGCCCCGATCTCGCTAGCGGACCTGACGGAGGTCTTTCTCCTAATGGAGGGCCTGGAGAAGGTTGCGCTGGAAGCGGCGACCGCCCGCGCATCGGAAGCAGCGCTGGATGCCCTGGAATCGCTCGTGAGCCAGATGGACGTTGCGGTCGCCAGAGACGATGCCGACACGTGGGCGGAGCTCAACAGCGAGTTCCATCGCAAGATCGCGGCGGCAGCGGAAATGCCGCTTCTGTACGACATGACGCGGCGGACGCTCGATCAATGGGACAGGATCCGGCGGTATTTCGGCATCTTCAACAAGCGCCTGGCGCGAGCACAGGATCAACATCACGCCATCCTGACGGCGCTGCGCACCCATGATGTCGATGCCTTGAATCGGCTCAGCCGGGAACACAACCGGGAACCGCTGGCCGCATATGTCGCCGAGTTCGAGCTCGGCGCGGGCCCACTGGTCGCCGGGAGTGTCGCAGAGGACTGAGCGGACGAAACCCGAGGACTTTCTTGTCGGCCCCGGTGCGTATGCGGTCCTCCGTCCCGTGGTTGCGGCAGGCAGGAAAACGAGCGGTGATCACGCGGCCGGACACGTGCTTCATAGGAAAGGACGCCTCAGTGGCAAGTACGCGGGTCGGCGTCATCATGAACGGCGTCACGGGTCGAATGGGGACCAATCAGCACCTGGTGCGGTCGATTGCGGCGATTCGGGAGCAAGGGGGTGTGATCGGCGCGAATGGCGGGCGGATCGAGGTCGATCCGATCCTCGTTGGCCGAAACGAGGACAAGCTCGCCGCGCTCGCCAAAGCCAACGGAATCCAGCGTTGGAGCACGAGCCTGGACGAGTGCCTCGCCAATGCCGACGATGCGGTGTACTTCGATTCGCAGCGCACCGAACTCCGCGCGGATGGTGTCAGGAAGGCGATCGCCGCCGGCAAGCATGTCTATTGCGAGAAGCCGATTTCGACCAGTGTGGCGGAAGCCCTCGACCTCGCCCGGCTGGCCGCTGATGCGGGAATCAAGAACGGCGTAGTTCAGGACAAGCTGTTCCTTCCCGGGTTTCGCAAGCTCAAACGCCTGATCGACGGCGGGTTCTTCGGCAGGATCCTTTCTGTCCGGGGCGAGTTCGGGTACTGGGTCTTCGAGGGAGACTGGCAGGCGGGGCAGCGCCCTTCCTGGAATTACCGCAAGGAAGATGGGGGCGGCATCATCGTCGACATGCTTTGCCATTGGCGGTACCTGCTGGACAACACCTTCGGCGAGGTGCAAGCCGTCAGCTGCCTCGGCGCCACCCACATTCCGGAACGTATCGACGAACAGGGCAAGCCGTACGAGGCGACCTCGGATGACGCGGCCTATGCCACCTTCGAACTGGAAGGGGGCATCATCGCGCACATCAATTCCTCGTGGTGCGTGCGGGTCTACCGCGACGAGCTCTTCACCCTCCAAGTCGACGGGACAGAGGGCAGCGCGATCGCCGGCCTGCGCGAATGCAAGACACAACATCGCGCCAACACGCCCAAGCCGGTCTGGAACCCGGACGTTCCCAGCCCGTTCGATTTCTTCGAGGACTGGCAGGACGTGCCCGATAATGATCTGTTCGAGAACGCCTTCAAGGTCCAATGGGAGATGTTCCTGCGGCACGTCGCCTTCGACGAGCCATACACCATGGGATTCATGGACGGCGCCAAAGGCGTGCAGCTTGCCGAGCTCGGCCTGCAGTCATGGGCGGAGCGCTGCTGGCTCGATGTTCCACCACTCACCCTGCCGGCTTCGGATTCCTGAGGAGAGACCCGCAATGACGACAGTGACTCCTTCCAGGACCGGGATGATGGTGAGGTTGCCGCGCCGTGACGGGAGCATCCACGAGCATCGACTCGGTCCCGCGTCACCGTACGCGACGACATACCCCACTCCGGCAAAGCGCGTTGCGTACGCGGCGGCCCACGTCGTCGCCGATCCCCTGGCGAACATCAACCCTTCGCTCGAAACGGCGGTTGACTGGGATGCAACCCTGCACTACCGCAGGCACCTCTGGTCGCTTGGCTTGCGGGTAGCCGAGGCGATGGACACCGCCCAGCGTGGGATGGGGCTCGACTGGCCGACGTCGCAACAGCTTATTCGTCGCTCGATCGCGGAGGCGAGGTCCTGCGGTGGCGAACTCGCGTCCGGCGCGGGAACCGACCATCTCGTTCCGGGTCCGTCCCTCACGCTGGACGACATCGTCGGGGCGTATGAGGAGCAGTGCGGGTTCGTTGAAGGTGAGGGTGGCCGGATCATCCTGATGGCCAGTCGTGCGCTGGCGGCGGCAGCGAAAACGCCTGCGGACTACGCGACTGTGTACGACCGGATCCTGTCGCAGGTCGCGGAACCGGTCATCATCCACTGGCTGGGAGACATGTTCGATCCTGCCCTGGCGGGGTACTGGGGCGCGGACGATCTCGACGAGGCGATGAACAGCTGCCTGGCCGTGCTCCAGGACCATGCGGACAAGATCGACGGGATCAAGATCTCGCTGCTGGACAAGGACCGCGAGATCGCGATGCGGCGGCGCCTGCCCCACGGCATCCGGATGTATCCGGAGACGACTTCAACTACAGCGAACTGATCGAGGGAGACGAGCAGGGCTACAGTGACGCGCTGCTCGGCATCTTCGACGCGATCGCGCCAGCGGCAGGGGCCGCGTTCGCGGCGTTCGACGCCGGGGATTTCGCCCGGTACCGCGAGATCTTCCGGCCGACAGTCCCCCTGTCGCGGCACATCTTCGCGGCGCCCACCCGCTTCTACAAAACCGGCGTCGTGTTCCTGGCCTGGCTCAACGGACACCAGGCGCATTGCCACATGGTGGGCGGGCAGCAGAGCGCTCGTTCGGTCACGCACCTGTCGGAGCTGTTTGTCCTCGCCGATCGAGCGCACCTGTTCCACGACCCGGAGGAGGCGTCGCGCCGAATGCGCACGTTCCTCCAGGTCGCCGGAGTGGAGGAGCCATGACTTCTTCGCTGGACCGGCTCAGCCTGAACCAGAAGACGGCCAACGGCTGGTCCCTGCCGGAAGCGGTCGAAGGGTGCCAGCGGGCGGACATTCCCTGGATCGGCATCTGGCGCGACAAGATCGAGGAAACAGGTCTTGGGGAGGCGGCCCGCATCATCCGGGAATCAGGACTCAAGGTCTCGAGCCTCTGCCGGGGCGGCATGTTTCCCGCCGACTCGCCGGACAAGCGCGCGGAGAACATCGACGACAACAAGCGCGCCATCGAGGAAGCCGCGACGATCGGCACCGATACCCTGGTGATGGTCTGCGGGGGACTCTCCGGAGTCCGCGCGATCGATGATGCCCGGGCGATGGTTCGCGACGGCATCGAGTCGATCATCCCCTTTGCCGAAGCGCACGGCGTGAAGATCGGGATCGAACCCTTGCACCCGGCATTCGCCGCCGACCGCTCGGTGATTTCGCTGCTGGGGGAAGCCAACGATCTCGTCGAGCACTTTGACTCGCGCCAGGTCGGTGTCGTCATCGACATCTATCACGTCTGGTGGGACCCAAACGTCTACCGCGAGATCTCCCGCGCCAGGAGCAATACGCTCGGCTTTCACGTCAATGACTGGCTGGTGCCCAACACCGATCCGCTCATGTCGCGCGGGATGATGGGCGATGGCGTGGTCGAGAACCGCCGGCTGCGCAAGGCCGTCGATGCAGAGGGGTACACCGGTCCGATCGAGGTCGAGATCTTCAACGCCGACATCTGGGCAAGAGACGGTAACGAGGTCCTGAGCCTGATGAAGGAGCGCTTCGAGCGGGACGTACTGTAGGGGCATGCGCATCCAGAGGTTGTCGCCGCACGGAACAGATGGAAACGGGGAAGCATGGCCGCGGGCACTCCAGTCAAGGTCGCGATCATCGGGACGGGCGGAATCTCCAGCGCCCACCTGGAAGCCTGGCGCCATGCCGGAGACAGGGTGATGTCGGTCGCGGCCGTCGATATCGATCGGAAGCGCGTGGAGACATTCGCCGCGAAGCATGGCATTCCGGGCGTGTACACCGACGCGGGAGAGATGCTGGCGGCGGAAAAGCCGGACCTCGTCCACATCTGCACCCCACCGGCATTTCACTTTCCGATCATCATGCAGTGCCTTCACGCGGGTGCGTGGGTGTTCTGCGAAAAGCCGCTGGTGTCCTCGCTACGCGAGCTGGACGAGGTTGCCGGAGCGGAGCGGCAGACAGGCAACGCCTGCGTAAGTGTGTTCCAGTGGCGGTTTGGCGCGGCGGCGCAGCACCTGCGGCGGCAGATCGAGGCGGGGGCGTTCGGGCGTCCATTCGTCGGACTCTGCGCCACGACGTGGTACTGGCCGGACAGCTACTACGAGGTGGAATGGCGCGGCACGTGGAGATCGGAGTTGGGCGGCGTCAACATGGGTCAGGCGATTCACCTGATCGACCTGATGGTCTGGCTGATGGGCAGCGACTGGGAAGAGGTGACGGCGATCACCGACACGCTGCACCATGACATCGAGGTCGAGGACACGGCCCTAGCAATGCTCCGGTTCCGGAACCGCGCGCTGGTCTCGATCGTCAGCAGCGTCCTCTCGCC
>DASYVY010000252.1:0-5025 GCA_035936535.1 Thermomicrobiales bacterium
GTCCGTCTCGGTGATCTCGACGCGACATCTGATGTTGCTGGACGATGGCTCTCTCAGGTGGCCGCCCCCTGCGCCCGGCTCGAGCTGCAGGTTCGGCACGTGCCGGCAAAGACGGTGTGGTGGCTGGTAACGGTGAAGCCGGATTGCTCCTCGGCGACATGCGACGCCAGCAACGCGACCGGGACATCCACATCCATGATGATTCCGCACTCAAGGCAGTGAACGTGGTCGTGGCGGTCGACCCGCTTGTCGAAACGGCTTGCCTGATCGGCGAACGTCAGCTCCTGGATCAGGCCATGCTCGGCGAGGAGGTGAAGGGTGCGGTAGACCGTGCCATAGGCGATCGTCGGGTACCGGCGCCGCACGCGCTCGAACAGCTCTCCTGCCGTGAGGTGGCCTTCGGCACTCTCGACTTCGGCAAGGATGACCGCGCGCTGGGTCGTGTTCCGGTAGGTTGTTGGAGGATGCGCAGTCATGGTGCCGTTGCCTCCGGGTGTTGGAGCGGATCTGCGGTCGTTCCGCCCTGCGAGTCCGGAACGGCCTCACTCTCCTCAAACTGAGAATGAGTCTCGTTTCCGTCAAACAAGTATACCATCGGGTGCTGACTGCCGCGCATGGCCGCGCACAGCATCCCGATGAACCCGAAACAAGTATATCCGATTTGTGGAGTCGGATATAGACACCATGGCCGGTCGCGGTGCCCGCGGAGGAGCTGACAGGGGTCGGAGCGCGGTGACGATGTGTGACCGTGTCCTGTTACCGAAGACGTCGACCCGCAGGCACTCTGGTAGAGGCCGGCCCTGTGTGACCGCCTTTCAGGGACAGCCACACAGGACTGCCCCTACCTGTCGCCCTGTCGTCAGCGACCATCACGACCGAACCAGCGTCACACGGCGGGGTCAGACGCCGTCGCGCGCGCGTCGGATCGCGTCTTGATCAGGCTTGCTGCCGCCGCGATCGAGATGGTGATGACGATGACGACCAGCGACAGCCAGGTCGGAATTTCCGGGATAATCGTGATGTGCTCACCGCCGTTGATGAACGGCAGTTCGTTCTCGTGCATGGCGTGGATGATCAACTTGATGCCGATCCAGCCAAGGATCACCGCCAGACCGATCGACAGGTAGACGAGCCGGTTGAGCAGGTCGCCGAGCAGGAAGTACAGCTGCCGCAGTCCCATCAGGGCAAAGGCGTTGGCGGTGAACACGATATACGGTTCGCGCGTCAGGCCGAAGATGGCCGGGATGGAGTCGAACGCGAACAGGAGGTCGGTCGAGCCGATCGCCAGCATGACGATCGCCATCGGGGTGATCATCCGCTTGCCATCGACCTTGACGGTCATCCGGTCGGAGACATAGCTGTCGGTAGTCGGGACAATCCGGCGCACCCGCTTGATGAATGCGTTCTCTTCATACTCCTCGGCGTGCTCCCCGGTTTCTTGGGCGAGCTTCCAGGCGGTGTAGAGCAGGAACGCTCCGAAGACGTAGAAGATCCAGGCGAAGTTCTCGATCACGGCGGCGCCGACGGCGATGAAGACGCCACGCATGACGAGCGCCATCACGATCCCGATCAGCAGCACCTTCTGTTGGTACGCCTTTGGAACCGCGAACGTATTCATGATCAGCAGGAATACGAAGAGGTTATCGACTGAGAGGCTTTTCTCGGTAATGAATCCCGCGAAGTATTCGGCACCGTGCTGGGTGTCCCAAACCAGGAGCACGACGACGCCGAAGAGCAACGCGATGCTTACGAAGAACGCCGACCATAGCGCCGACTCACGCAAGGTGGGCTCATGCGGGGTTCGGACGTGGGCGAAGAAGTCGAAGAGCAGAAACCCGATGATCACGGCGATCGTGATCGCCCAGACCCATAACGGAACAGACACGCATTCCTCCAGTTGATATGCGTCACTGGAGGTCTCTTCCACCGTTGGTCAAGGACTTCAACGATGGACGGCGCCAGGAGGATCACATCCTGCCGTGTTGACGACACCGTCTCGAAAGGAATACTCCCCTCCACACCACGTGCTTGCCCGCGATTATACGCGTCCTCGGGTAGGCATGTCACAGCAGGTCCCCACGCGCCGTGCGGACCCGAGTTTTGGTACAGTCGCGGTATACGCTTGGCGGGGAATCGACGATCCGTCGTCCGGGCCACCATGTCGTCGGCGTGGCTCCGTTTGTGCGTACGTTGCGAGCGGCAACTGCGTTTGGTGGACGGCGTGTAGCGGGAAACGTCGGGCCACCCACTCAAGAGGAACACAGGCAACGCATGGACTGGCTATCTGATCCGGCAATATGGACTTCGCTGGTCACGCTTACCGCGCTTGAGATCGTGCTCGGCGTCGATAACGTCGTGTTCATCTCGATCCTTTCCAACAAGCTTCCGGCAAATCAGCGCGACCGGGCCAGGGTGACCGGGCTCGCTGCCGCGATGCTGATGCGGATCGCGCTGTTGTTCTCGATCAGTTGGCTGATCGGGCTTACCGAGCCGTGGTTCTCGATCTTCGGGCGCGACTTCTCTGGCCGGGATTTGATCCTCCTGATCGGTGGCTTTTTCCTGATCTTCAAGGCCACCATGGAAATCCACGAAAAACTGGAAGGGCATGAGGCAGGAAGGCAAGCGAAGGCCGCGGTCTCATTCATGAGCGTGATCGTGCAGATCATGCTGCTGGACATCGTCTTCTCGCTTGACTCGGTGATCACCGCCGTCGGTATGGCGGATCACCTGCCGGTCATGATCGCCGCTGTGGTGATCGCGGTAGGGGTGATGTTGGTCGCCTCCAAACCGCTCTCGGAATTCGTTGAGCAGCACCCCACCGTCAAGGTGCTGGCGTTGAGTTTCCTGCTCCTGATCGGAATGTCGCTCGTAGCTGAGGGCTTCCACCAGCACATTCCCAAGGGCTACATTTACACCGCCATGGCGTTCAGTGTCCTGGTGGAGGTCATCAATCTCCGTGTCCGCACCGCGCAGGGCGAGAAACATGAGCCGGTGCAGCTGAAGGCCAGCACCACCGGAGCAGAGGCGGTGCAGACGTTCGCCGTTCGACGGGTGCGCTCCTAGAGCGGGTCTAGGGCCACATACGGCAATGCAGGCGCGACGTCCCGGTTCAGGGGCGTCGCGCTTGTTGTCTTTAGAGCGGGGGCGAACCTGGGAAACGATTTTGAGTAGCGACCGGCACGTTGCTCGCCTGTTGTGCTCTCAGGGCGGTGCAAGATGGCGCGGCGCTGCCCCATGATCCCGGCCTGTTTTGGAACGTCCTGGCGCAGGCGTCAGATCCGACCGGGAGGGCGACTGGGTCGCCAGCAAGCAGGGCGGATCCGTCCCACCGCTCGGCGGTTCCGCTGGGATGGACCATGACCGCCTTTCCGTCGAGACAGGTTTGACCGCGGCGTGATTTCCCGGTACAAGGACCACGATTTCAAGGCACGACAGTGGTGCTCGTGGGGCACCGACTAGAGCAACAGGAGCGATGATGGCAACGAAGCCCAAGGTGGCCGTGACGCGGCTGATCCCGGAAGCGGGACTGGACCTTTTGCGAGAATCCTGCGACGTCACGGTCTGGGAAGGCGATCTTCCGCCGAACGCCGAGGAGCTTGACAGACTGCTTGACGGCGCGGATGGCGTCCTGTCTCTGCTTACTGAGCGAGTCGATGGTGAGCTGCTGGACCGTCACCCTTCGATCAAAATCGTCAGCAACTTCGCGGTTGGGTACGACAATGTCGATGTCGAAGCCGCCACCGCACGCAACGTCGCGGTGTCCAACACCCCCGGAGTGCTGACCCAGGCCACAGCCGAGTTCGCCTTCACGCTCCTCGTTTCGGCCGCGAGACGGGTCGTGGAGGCTGCTCGCTATGTCGAGGATGGCAAGTGGCAGACATGGGGGCCCAAGCTGCTGCTGGGGCAGGACATCGCCGGCGCGACGCTCGGGATCGTCGGCTTCGGGCGGATCGGCAAGGAACTGGCCCGGATGGCGTCCGGATTCAACATGCGCCTGCTCGCCCAGGATTCGTATCAGGATGAGGAAGCGGCGGCCCAGCTCGGCGTCACCTTTGTCGAGCTCGATGAGCTGCTCCGCGAATCCGATTTCGTCTCCCTTCACGTGGCCCTCACTCCGGAGACCGAGCAGTTGATCAGCACCCGTGAGCTGGGATTGATGAAAAAGACCGCCGTGCTGATCAACGCGGCGCGCGGTCCGGTCGTCGATACCGATGCGCTGGTCACCGCCCTGGAGACCGGAGAGATTTTTGCCGCCGGGCTTGATGTCACCGACCCGGAGCCGCTGCCCGCGGATCATCCACTGGTGGCGGCTCCCAACTGCATCGTCGTTCCACACATTGCCTCGGCGACCGTCACGACGCGGGATGCGATGGCCGAGCTTGCGGCCCGCAACCTGCTCGCGGTTCTGAACGGTGAGCAACCGGAAGTCATCGTCAATCCGGAGGTCCTGTCCGCAAAGCGCTGAGCGGGGCGATTCGGCGTTTCGGCCTGGTGGGGGATATCGTCCGTGGCAACCGCGTCGCTCCATCGCTCCCTGCGGGAGTACCTGCGATCACATCGCGACGAGATCGCGCACATGCTCGTCGATCTCGTCGCGATCCCCAGTGTTACCTCCGATGAAGGTGCGGTCCAGGCGAGGATCGCTGCACTTATGCGGGATCGCGACCTGGTGCTGGATGTCTGGGAGGCGAAGCCAGAGGAGATCACGGAATACCAGATCCATGTCGGCGACCAGGACGTCTGGGACAACCGCCCCAATATCGTCGGCAAATTGCCGGGGACCGGTGGCGGGCGGTCGCTGATGATCCAGGGTCATGTCGACACCGTCGATCCGGGGGATCCCGAACTCTGGACGCATGGTCCGTGGGGCGAGATCGTCGACGGCCGCGTGTATGGTCGTGGCGCGGCCGACATGAAAAGCGGGATCGTCATCTATCTCGCCGCGCTGGATGCGCTGCGCGCCACCGGAACGCGGCTGCAGGGGGATCTGCTGCTGGCCGCTTCGAGCGGCGTGGAGAACGGGGG
>DASYVY010000253.1:0-5078 GCA_035936535.1 Thermomicrobiales bacterium
GTTGCAGTACACGTCGGCGGTCCCCACCAACCAGTACATTCAGTCGCTTGGCATCTCCGTGTTGTCGCTGAATGTCCGGGGAAGCACCGGATACGGCAAGGAGTACAGTCACCTCGACGACAAGGACCTTCGCTTGGACGCGGTCAAGGACGTTGCCGCGGCGGTCGGCTGGCTCCGCGAGCGGGACGACGTGATCGGCGACCGGATCGGTATCATGGGACAGAGCTATGGCGGTTACATGACGCTCGCGGCGCTCTGCTTCCATTCGGGGCTGTGGTCCGCGGGGGTCGATGTGGTAGGCATCGCCAACTTCGTGTCGTTTCTCGAGCGCACGGGGCCTTGGCGTAGAACGCACCGTTCTCAGGAATACGGCTTTCTCGACCAGGATCGGGAAATGCTGGAACGGATTTCCCCGTTGAACCACGTGGATCAGATCGTTGCGCCGCTGCTGGTCATTCATGGACGCAACGATCCCCGGGTGCCCCTGTTCGAAGCCGAGCAGATCGTCCAGGCGCTTGAGGAACGCGGGCGCACCGTGCAGCTTCGAGTCTTCGACAACGAAGGACATGGGCTCTCGAGGCGCGAGAACCGGATTTCCGGATACGCCCAGGCGGCCTCCTTCCTCCTGGCTCATCTGTCGTAACCTGCTCGAATGGCGGGGTGAGAAAAGGCCGGGTGGCGGGCCGGCACGTACACTCATGAGGAGCACCCGGCCGCGGTTGCGGCTTGGGCGAGTCCCCGTCGGGAACGCCTCATGCGACATCCGGGCATTGGCGCGTGTGCTCTCCCCGCATTCATCCGGAAGGAACCAGCCATGTCGACGACACCCAAGCCATCTACCCTCGGCGAGCTCCGGGAAACGGGCTATACCCCGGTCTCAGTCCGGGAAGAAATGCGTCGCAATCTCGTCGCAGCGCTGCGAGAAGGGCGGTCACTGTTTCCGACCATTCGCGGATATGACGATACCGTTTTGCCGCAGCTTTACAACGCGATCCTTGCCGGTCACGACATCATCTTTCTCGGAGAGCGCGGCCAGGCCAAGACGCGGCTGGCTCGCGACCTCGTGCAGCTCCTGGATCCGGAGATTCCAGCCATAGCGAGCTCGGAGGTAAACGACGATCCAATGGCGCCGATCTCCGCGATGGGACGGCAGGCGGTGGCGGAGTTCGGCGAAGACACCCCGATTGCCTGGGTTGGCCGTGACCGCCGGTTCTCGGAAAAACTGGCTACTCCGGATACGACCGTGGCGGACCTGATCGGCGAGGTCGATCCCATCAAGGTCGCCGAGGGCCGGTACCTGAGCAACGAGGACGTGATCTCGTTTGGTCTGATTCCGCGAACGCATCGCGGCATCTTCAACCTGAACGAGCTCCCCGACCTGGCGGAGCGCATCCAGGTGGGGCTGCTTAATATCCTCGAGGAGAGGGACATCCAGATCCGGGGCTTCCAGGTCAGGATCCCGCTTGACGTCATGATGATCGCCTCGGCAAATCCCGAGGATTACACCAACCGAGGTCGGATCATCACACCCCTCAAGGATCGTTTCGGCTCCCAGATCCGAACGCATTACCCTGACTCCGTCTCCCTCGAAAGCGAGATCGCCGAACAGGAACGCACCAAGGTCGACCTGCCGGAGATCGAAGTGCTCGTGCCCGCGTTCATGCGGGAGATCATCACGGAAATATCCCACCATGCGCGACGCTCCCCGGATGTCTCGCAGCGCAGTGGCGTATCCGTCCGGACCACGATCGCCAACCTCGAGGCGGTGATCGCAAACGCACAGCGACGGTCGATCCTCCAGCGGGAATCACACGCGGTTCCGCGCATTTCCGACCTTGCCGCAACCTATCCCTCGACCATGGGCAAGATCGAGTTCGAAACCTACGGCGAGGGGCGCGACGAGCAGGTACTGGACCGGATCATCGGCGACTCGGTGCGGAAGGTCTTCGTCCGGTCCGTGGACCCATCGGGCCTGGAATCCCTGCTGACCGCATTCGAGAACGGGCTCAGCGTATCCGCTTCGGACAGCGCCGATGCCTTTTCCTACATCCATCAGGTAAGCGCGGTCGATGATCTGTCCTCGACGGTCGATGCCCTGGTGGATACCAAGGAACCTGCGAGCATCGCGTCCGCGATCGAGTTCGTGCTTGAGGGCCTGCACCAGACCCGCAAGCTCAGCCGGAAGCGATCGCGCGACAACGGCGCAATGCGGTACGCCCGCTGAACGACGCCCCCGGCAGTGTCGTGACAGGGATCACAGGAGGCGATCATGCTGCATGACCTCTCTAGCCAGCATACCTACGTCCAATGGGACGGCACTGACGATCTCGCGGTGGATGCCAACAGCGTGCTGGACGCGCTCGCCGAAGACCTGCTGCGGGACGGCAATCTCGATCTTGCGCTCCAAAAAGCGTTTCGGTGGGGAATGCAGCAGCCGGACGGAGGCTATTCGCAAGGGTTAAGGGACCTGCTTGAGCGGCTCAAGCAGCAACGCGAGCAACTGCTCGAGCAATTCGATTTCGATTCCGTCCTCGGCGATATTCCGGAGCGCCTCAAGGACATCATCGACCGGGAACGGGAAACGGTCGAGTCCCGGATCGACGCGGCCGAGCAGACCGGTGGCAGCGAGGCGGGAGATGACCGGGAACGCCTGCAAGAGTTCCTGAGCAAGAAGCGCGACTTTCTCGACCAGCTGCCCTCGGATGCCCCCGGGCAGATCTCTTCGCTCAAGCAGCACGACTTCCTCGATCGCCAGGCCGGCCAGGATTTCGAGGCGCTGATCCAGGAACTGCAGCAGCAGGTCGGAAACGCGCTGTTCCAGAATCTGATGGGATCCCTCGGAGGTGGAGGCGGAGGCGAGTCCGGTCAGTCGATGGAAGAGATGGGCGCGTTCCTCAAGGATGTCAACGACGCCATCGAGCAGCACCGGAGGGGCGAGGAGCCGGACCTCGACCGGTTGAACAATCGCTGGGGACACATGCTGGGTGGTCGGGTCGACAGCATGGAACAGCTCATGCAGCGGCTCCAGTCCCGCATGGCGTCTGCACGTGACCTCATGTCCATGCTGTCGCCGGAACAGCGCGCGGCCGTTCAGTCCCTGATGGCCCAGGCGATCGAGTCGGCCGGCCTCGGTGGGGAGCTGCAACGGCTGCAACAGAACCTTGGACCGGTCTACGGATCAGGATTGGAGCCGAACCCGAATGGGTACGGGGAACAGGTTTCGCTCGATGTAGCGATGAACGTGCTGGAGCGGGCGGCCCAGATCGAGCGGGCGGAAGCCAGCCTCCGCGACGTGTCGGGTCTCAAGGATCTCCAGGGTCTGGACCCTGCTCTGCTGGAGCAGGTGCTGTCCGAAGAAGATGCGGAGTGGCTGAACGAGTGGAAGGGGCTGGAACAGCAGCTCGTCGATTCCGGATTAGCCGACTCCACTTCCAAAGGGCTTGAGCTGACCCCTCGGGCCATCCGCCGCATTGGGGAGCATGCCCTGGCGGATATCTTCTCGTCGCTCAAGCAGCACGGTCTCGGCGATCATGACATCCGGCAGCAGGGAAAACAGGGCGAGCTGGTGGAAACTTCGTCGCCCTGGCAGTTCGGTGATTCCTTCTCCCTTGATCTGCCCCGCACCGTCATGAACGGACTCTTCCGGAACGGACCCGGGACGCCGGTCCAGCTCAACGCGGACAGCTTCGAGGTGCTCGATCGGGAAGCGCGAACGTCCACCGCGACCGTTCTCCTGATCGACATGAGCCGGTCCATGCTGCACAACGGATGCTGGGACGCGGCCAAGCGCGCGGCGCTGGCGCTGGACACGCTGATTCGCAACAAATACCCGCGGGATATGCTCGAGCTGGTGGGGTTTTCGGCGACTGCCCACCCCCTCAAGATGACCGACCTGCCTAAATTGGAATGGAACGAGTACACGGTCGGTACGAATCTCCAGCATGCGCTCGAGATGGCGCGAACGCGCCTCAGATCCGAACGGGGCCGCAACCGGCAGATCATCGTCATCACCGACGGCGAACCGACGGCCCATATCGAGAACGGCGAGGTCCAGTTCCATTACCCCCCGCTCCCGTCCACGTTCGAGGCGACCCTGCGAGAGGTCCTCCGTTGCACCAGGGAGGACATCACGATCAACACGTTCCTCCTGGAACAAACGCCGTACATGAGCCGCTTCGTCGAGGACCTGATGCGCGTCAACAAGGGGCGGGTGATGAATGCCTCGCCGAATCGGCTCGGGTCCTATGTGCTCAAGGACTTCCTCCAGCAACGAACGGTGGATCGCTCCGCCTACTGATTCGGCGTTCAGAGACGCAAGCAAGCGTCCGGCAGGCCGCCGGGTGATACACTGACCATAGCGTCTGTATCGCCCGGCGGTGCCCGACCGTGTCCTTCGAGCGATTCCCCACGACGCCAGCGTCCTCTTCCCCCCGCACGCGGCCATACCCGTCCTGAACAGGAGCGCACGTTTGGCGATAGCTGATGGTCAGTGGCGCGATGTCGCGCTGAGCGACAGCGAGTATCAGCGGATTCTCGAGTTGCTCGGCCGAGAGCCATCCCCGGTCGAGCTTGGGATGTTCGGGGCGATGTGGAGCGAGCACTGCGGATACAAGCACTCCCGTCCCCTGCTGAAGACGCTGCCAACTGAGGCACCGTGGGTGCTGCAGGGCCCCGGCGAGAACGCGGGCGCCGTGGACCTCGGCAACGGTCTCGCGGCGGTGTTCAAGGTCGAATCCCACAACCACCCGAGTGCCGTCGAACCGTACCAGGGGGCGGCGACCGGCGTCGGCGGCATCGTCCGTGACATCTTCACGATGGGTGCTCGTCCGATCGCGATTCTCGATGCCCTGCGGTTTGGCCCCCTCGGCACCGACCGAAATCGGTACTTGTTCGACAATGTTGTGGCGGGCATCGGAGGCTACGGCAACTGCCTCGGTATCCCTACGGTCGGAGGCGAGATCGCCTTCGACTCCAGCTATGACGGCAATCCGATCGTCAACGCGATGTGCGTCGGGATCGTCAACCGCGACGGGATCGTCCGCGCAAAGGCCAGCGGAATTGGGAACATCGTCGTGCTC
>DASYVY010000254.1:0-10012 GCA_035936535.1 Thermomicrobiales bacterium
CGTTCCTTTCTTCAGGAGGTGCCACGCACCGGCCACCTGGCAACGACCCGAGCGGACGGGTGACCGCACGTCGCGACAATCTGGTTCGTGCTTGACGGCGATGACATCGTATTCACGACCTGGCATGAATCCGTGAAAGGCCGGAACCTCGAGCGAACCGTCTTTGCGGCGCTTTCGGTGGACGATCCCAACCCGCCCTTTTCGTTCGTTGCCCTGGAAGGTCCGGTGACGATCATCAACGACGATGAACAGGGGCGTCACTGGGCATCCATCATTGGCGGTCGGTACATGGGAGAGGATCGCGCCGGGGAGTTCGGCCAGCGCAACGGGGTACCCGGCGAGTACGTCTGTCGCCTTCACCCGTCGCACATCATCGGCATGCGGGATGTCACGGAGTAGAAGAGCGCGCCAGAAAGCGCTCATGTCGCACGTGGAGCTGGCTGAGCGCCCGGAGGAGGGGGCATGGTCCCGGATGCGTCAGCATCGGTGGGCCCCGGTGCGGGTGCGTCGGGCTCCACATCCAATTGCGCCCCGGTTCCCGGCGACACTCCATTGAAGACGTGGCGTGATACCTCACACCCCGCCCCGGGCATTCCCGCCGGCCGGGAATCGCCGTCCGCCTGACAAACCGCGGGCGGCGCATCACGCGCCGGGCAGGTGACGGTCGTGGAGAGCACCGCGGCTGCCATCCATCCCGCTGGAGGGGCGGACTCGGCGGCATTTCCGGGGGAGGGGAGATACCGGGGACAGTGCGTCGATCGTGGCTCGACCCGCTCCCGATCGCGGGCAGACATGCCGCAGTCCACCGCGCTGACTATGCTATACAACGCTGAGGTCGAGTCGGGCTGGAAGCGCATCGTTCCCCGAAAACAGGCCCCCCGGAACGCACCATTGCCCACGCCATCGCCCCATCGCCATGCGATGGATCGGGAGGTCTCGCATCTCGTGTCCACACCCTCCGGCAACCTTGAGCCCAGCCCTGAGCCCACGAACCCCGTTGACGACCGGGAAGCGGGCCAGCCGCTCATCTTCTGCGGCATGTGCGGCGCCCTTAACCCCGCCGGCAAGTTCTATTGCGCCGCCTGTGGAACGACCCTCGTTGATGCCTTTCATGCGACCGAGGGACTTCGCGTCTACGAACGCCCCGATTCCGCCTCCCGCCTGATCGAGATCGTCCCGTCCGGCACGGAGCTCGATGTCGTCGAGGATCCGAACGCTTCGGAGGATTTCGCCCGCGTGCGGCTCGTATCCGGCAAGCTGGGATACATCCGCCTTCAGGAAGTCGACGCCCTGGCGGCACCCGGCCAGGTTCGCACCGGGATATCCGAGCCAGACATCAATACCAACGCGCGAGGGTGCGTGACCCCGGTCGCGGCACTCGGGGCGCTTGCGCTCGTCCTTATGCTCGGGGTTCTGATGCTGGCGATCATGTTCCGCTCCGACACCTATGATCAGGGCACGATGATGCTCGTGTTCTGCGTCGGGCTTGGTCCGTTGCTGCTGTTGACCGTCGCCATCTACCTCTACGCCCGCAGCCGCGATGACCGCCTGAACGCCGAGGAAGAGGATGCCCGGGCCGAACACACGATCTGACACGGACCGGTGAGTGCCGCCAGCATGTACCCCGCGTGTCGTGCGAACAGGGCAGCAACAGAGGAGGACCAGGCACGGTGGAAGTCCCCGGAACGCTCGAAGGCCGCCAGGCCTACACGATCCATGGCCAGCCCTATAGCCGCCTGTTCTACTCCCTCCGCGACGATCCGGACACCATCCAGCAATGCCAGTTGCCGGACGACGCGGTGGATCCCGATCTCAAACCCGGTGATCCGATCGTGCTGACGGTGCTCCTCAGGACCGTGATGGAGATCCGCCGCGTCCCTGATCCACGCCAGCCGTGACGCGAATCCGTATGGGTAGTCTCCCTGATCGCTTTCGTGTCGGAGAGAGGGTCGACATAGAGCCGACCCGTACGGGTACGGGCAGACGTGGAATCCGCCCCGCCTCGATGCCCAGTTGAGTGTTCAGCCGACCCTTGGGTAGACACCCTGAGCGTTCTCATTCGTGGCAGTCGGATGCACTTGGTTCAGCTCCCTACGGGTTGTCGGGAAGGGACGCGGCGAAGCCGTCCGGATACCGGGCGTCCCACTCTTCCCGGAGCACGCCATACCCCATCCCGTCGTAGTGCACGCCATCGACGATCCGGGCCTTGCGGAACCGGGCTTCCTCCCGGAAACCCAGCTTCGTGGCCAGCCGCATCATCCCGATATTGCCGGACCACGTCCTCAGATCCAGCCTCGCCAGCTCCGGCATCGCCCTGAACAGGTATTCGCCCCAGAGGCCGAGCGCCTCGTAGCCATACCCCTTGCCCCACAGCCCGGGATCGTACAGCCCGATCCCGATGCTGAGCCAGTGCGTCTCCTCGCTCTGCCAGTACCAGGTCGCGTGACCGCGCAGCGTGTCCGTCTCCCGGTCGACAACGACCAGGCTCCGGCGGGGATCGTCCAGCTGGCCGGATTCGATCTCTTCGCGCTGCCGGTCGATCTTGCGCCGGAGCTGATCCGGTGTTGCCTTGGGATAGTACGGGCCATCGAACTCGTGCCAGCGCTGGTGCGGCTCCATCCAGTGCGCGTAGAGTTCAAGATCATCGAGCCGCATGTCCCGCAGGTCAATCCGGCGGCCTTCGAGCCGTATCATGGGTAGATGCATGGTGTGGGTCCCGTTCGGGTACGATCAGCGATGCCTGACCATTGGCCTGTCTCACGCTGCCACAGTGCAGGATGCGTGCGCACGCCACGGCGGTGCTGGCGATCGGACGCCAGCGGGCGGACAGGTCCACCAGAACGTTCATGAGCACCCAGGATGATGAGGACACCCCATGGTCGATACCCCGGCTTCAGAGGAAACTCGCACGATCGGCGTCAGCGAGCAGGAGCTCGCCGTGCTTGGCCGCATCGCCGGCCTCTCGATCGCGCCCGCCCGGCTCCCTGCGATGGCCCGTGACCTGAGCCTGACGCTGCAGCTTGCTGGAGAGCTGGATGCCGTGCTTGGGGACGAGGTGGTGCCTGTTATCCGGCCATTCGATCCCTCCTGGCCGGATGAGGGAGGCAACGGTCGATGACATCCACGATGTCGTTCAATCTCGATACCCTCACGCTCCGTGACGCGATCCGCGCCCTTGATGCCGGGGAGTTCTCCAGCGTTGAGCTGATCCGTGCCTCGCTCCAGCTTGCCCGGGCGACGGAGCCAGAACTCCATGCCTTCGTCGAGCTCTACGCGAATGATGCGCTCACTTACGCGCAGTTCGCCGATCGCGCCCGGACGATCCTCCGGCCACGTCGCCCCCTGACAGGCGTGCCAATCGGGATCAAGGACATCTTCGACATCGTCGACAGGCACACCCGCTGCAACTCCCGGCAACTGGACGGTGCCGATGTCGCCCCCCGGGATGCGGAGGCTGTGCTTCGGCTCCGGCACGATGGAGCGATCTTGATCGGCAAGACCGTCACCCAGGAATACGCCGCCGGCGTGATCAGCGACCCGTGCCGCAACCCCTGGGACGCCGATCGGATTCCCGGGGGCAGCTCCGGTGGCTCTGCCGCGGCGGTCGCGGTCGGCACTTGCCTTGGCGCGCTGGGTTCGGATACCGGCGGCAGTATCCGGATTCCCGCATCGCTCACCGGCACCGTCGGCCTCAAGCCAACCTTCGGCCACGTATCCACCCAGGGCGTCTATCCCCTGTCCCCATCGCTCGATACCGTTGGGCCGATCGCGCGTACCGTTGCCGATGCGCTGATCCTCTATCTCTGCCTGACAGGCCGGACGGCCGAGATTGCGTCAATCGAAGGACTCCTCACAGGCAATAGTGAATCCACCGGGCGGAAGCTGACCTTCGGCCCGTTGTTGGCCAGCGATCCTCTCGATGGCGTACGCATCGGCGTGCTTCGGTCGTTCGGGAGCGGCAACATCCAGCCGGATGTCGCGACCGCGTTCGACACGTCCCTGCAGGTGCTCCGCGATCTGAGAGCCGAGCTCGTCGAGGTGTCATGGGCGCATGAAGCGGCGGCGCGAGCCTCGGCGCATCTCATCTCCCGGGCGGAATCCAGCGCAATCCATCACCAGCACCTGCGGCACGATCCGGACCTGATCCGGGAGGACATCCGTAGCCGCTTCGAAATCGGCGCGCTGGTCTCGGGGGATATGTACCTGCGTGCCCTGGCGGCCCGGGAGGCTGTTCGGGACAGCATTGCCGCGGTTTACAGGGAGCATGCGCTGGCCGCGATCGTGGTGCCGACGCTGCCCGCCACGGCCCCGCTCGCGGAGTCGCCGATGGTTTCGTTGCCGGACGGCGAGGAGTTCGCCGGCCCGGCGCTGACACGGCTGACAATGCCCTGGAACGCGACCGGCCAGCCGGTAATCTCCGTTCCGTGCGGGCTGGATGCGGACGACCTGCCGATTGGAATCTCCTTTGTCGGTCGCCCGGACGAGGAGATCGCGCTCTGCCAGATCGCGCATGCCTTCGAGCTGGCGAGCGGCGGCTTCGCCGCGCTGGTGGCGGCCGCCACGACCGCCACCAGCTAACCGAATCGCACCGCCTTCGAAGAAGGCGACCACATAGGGTCGCCACTACCGCATTCCTCCGCAATCGTTGGATCTGACCTCGTGTCGAACCTGGCGAACCTGTGCAATGCAGTTGCACCCTGCGCCCGCCAGGGAACCCCCGGTCACTTGGGCCGACAGCGGGAAACGATGCAGGATAGCCGAACGAGGAGAAGACCTCCCATGGACGGACACGAGGTCCATCCATGGGAGGCCGATAGGCCCAGGTCAGCCAAGCCCCCATCGTGATACTGCAAGGTGCGCCATGCCGGAAGGTTTCGGCATGGCGCAGGGAATTGCCTAGAACGAGACGCAGACCGGGGCGGAATCCACGCGGAGCACCGATTCCTGATCGAACGCCACTTCGTAGGCGTCCCGGATCTCCTCGATGTTCTCGCTGCTCTCCTCGATCGCATCAGTCGGATAGAAGAGGATCAGCACGATGCTCCCTTCCTGCGCGATCACGCCGCTCGAGTTCAGGAACTGCCCGTACCCGTTGAGCACCGTCAGCCCGGCCGGGAAGCGGGGGGTGATCTCGTCATCCAGGAACTGCTGCCATTCCTCGTCGGTCAGCTCATCGCCATCCGGCTTGGTGGTTCCGAAGTAGAGCTCGGACCGGATCCATGCTTCGGAGCCGACACCCGGCGCTAGGTCATCGCATTGTCCCGGGGCGTCCGGCAATGCAACGATCGGTGTGGCCTCCTGTGCGTGGACCATCGTCGTGCCGTGATCCCGGGCCGGAGCGCCCGAGGAGGCAGCCCCGAGGGGTGCGGCGATCGCTCCGATCATGAGCGTCATCAGGAGGAGGCCGATTAGCCCGAGCATTCGTGCCGACCAAGGTGAACTCGTGACGATCCGGAAGTAAGTCATGGGTGCGTCTTCCCTTCCCGATACAGACCGCACATCCGGGACGCGCGGTTTCCACAAGATGACCCCAGCCGGTCATCCCCGGCACTTTACCCGAATCCCCGCAGCAATGGGTGGGTCGGCAGTTTTCATTCGACGTTCGGGTGCCTTCGGGTCCGTTCAGGTACTGGCCGGGTCCCGCCTGGGTGATACCCTGTGGTGGCGAATGGAGCGTCTCTCATGATTCGCATCCGCGAGCGGTCGGCGATATCGCGAACGTACGGAAAGGTGAGGGAGCGTGAGCGGGGGCCATGGCCTGGAGCAGCACGCGGACACCCAACGACGCGTCGTCCGGGTGCTTGCCGCCTCCCAGGTGCTGGGTGGGATCGGTGCCGCGGCCGGGGCGGCGGTCGGGGCCTCGCTCGCCGCCGACTTGGCGACGGAATCGCTGAGCGGTCTCTCGGCGTCGGCGTCCGTTATCGGGTCGGCGCTGATGGCCATTCCCGTCTCCCGGATCATGCAGCAACGGGGTCGCCGGCCCGGTCTCGCGTTCGCCTACCTGGTCGGCATGGCCGGTGCGGTCGTGATCGTGATCGGCGCGCTGCTGGACCTGTTTCCGCTTGCGCTGCTCGGCGTCGTCGCAACGGGAAGCGGGATGACCGCCGGACTTCAGTCCCGCTACGCGGCAACGGACCTGGCGGCGCCGGGGCGTCGTGGGCGGTCGCTCGCGACCGTCGTCTGGGCGACCACGATCGGATCGATCCTGGGCCCCAACCTCGCCGCCCCGATGGGATCGCTGGCCGGCTCGATTGGAATTCCCAGGCTGGCGGGGCCGTACCTGCTGACCGTGGTCGTCTATGGTGCCGCGGCAGCGATCATCAGCCTGCTGCTGCATCCTGATCCCCTGTTGGTCGCCCGTGACACCCTCGCGGGACCAGCAGCTCGTCGGGCAGGGCTGCCAGGCACGCGTCAGCTCGGGGGCACGGGCTCGCCGGTCAAGCCGGGATCGGTGCGGGATGCTCTGGACACGATCCGCACCTCGTCCGCCGCCGTGCTCGGGTTGGCGTCGGTCGTGATCGGGCATGCCGTGATGGTCGCGATCATGTCGATGACCCCGGTCCATCTTCAGAACGAAGGGGCATCGCTGGAGATCGTCGGCGTTATCATCAGCGCGCACATCACCGGGATGTACATCGCTTCACCGCTCGTCGGTGCCGCCGCCGACCGGTACGGCCGCCAGCCGGTGATGGTCGTGGGCGGGGGTCTGCTGCTCGCCGCCTGCGCCTTTGCCGGAACCGCGACGGGTCACGCCCATGCGCAACTCGGAATCGGGTTGACCCTGCTCGGCCTCGGCTGGTCGTGCACGTTGATCGCGGGCTCGACACTGGTGACGGAATCGGTCCCGGTCGGCGAGCGACCGAGCGTGCAGGGCTCGACGGACCTGCTGATGGGCATCGCGGGCGCCTCGGCCGGGCTGGCGTCCGGGCTCGTTGTCGGCTTCGGGTCCTACGCGTTGCTGTCCCTGATCGCCGCCTGCCTGGTCGTGCCGTTGATCTTCCGCGCCTCGCGACCCCTCACCGCCCGACCCGCCCTGTCATAGACCCCTCTATGGGGAAGCGAGCGTCCCACGCATCACATCCACCGTTCGTCCCGACAAGGGTGCCGTCATCGCACGGAGCGGGACCATTCCATCTGCCCGCGAGATCGCCAGCTGTTCCTGCATTCGCATCCCACTCCTTGATGGCGCAGGGCGCGGGTGCTCGCGGTCCCATGGGACCGATCTTCCCTGAGTGGCGTGAGCGCATCTCTCACCGTGAATGGACTGGAACGGGTCGTGCCCGGCGAAACCTTGGCCGGAAGGAGACCGACCGACCACAGCTTGCAAACCCTTGCACATGAAGCGCGGCGGTCCGGCGACACTACTCCTCCAATGGCGAATTCGCCAGTCAAACCCGTTGGTGCGACGTTTCGTGCTCCCAGAGTTGGCGCTGCACCTGCACGTGCCCCAGATGCAGGGCGGTGTGATCGACCGCATGCAGCAGCACCGCCCCGTTTCGCCACTGCCTATCCTGATACCGGTCCGTCTTTGGCTCACCGCCCAGGTCGGTATCGGTCATGTCTATCACCAGCGCGTCTACCGCCGTCAGCCAGCGGGTGAACCGCTCCTCGATCGTCGGGAACGACGCCGTCGCCAGGAACTCCGCCTCACGATCGCGATCCATGGGCTGGCCACGCACCGCGTGCAAGGTCATGAACTCGCCGGCCGACACCGTGTGGATCGCGATCGCCGCGAAGGTGTTCATCTTATGGCTCCCCGCGCCCGCGGCAGCCGGTTTCCAGGTGTTGAGCACATCGTCCGGGATGTCGCGAAGGGTGTTCAGCAAGCTCTCCACCAGCTCATGAAGAATGGCGCTGTAGGCCTGTCCAAATGCCGCCATGGCAACTCCTGACCGAGCGGGATGAAGGAGCGTGTGTTCGCCGCGGAAGCTGAAGATTGTCTAGTTCGTTGCCGCCAGCTGTCGCATCCACCGCCGTTCCGCGCCGAGCGTCGTCGAATCACCGTGACCGGGATAGACGGTGACCGCATCCGGCAGATCGAGCAGGCGCCTGAGCGTCCGGTTCATCGTCGCCTGGCTGGAGCCAGGGATGTCCGTCCGCCCATGACCGCCTGGAAACACGACATCGCCGCTGAACATAAGTCCGTCATCGGCACTGTAGAGCGCGATGTGCGCCTCGTCATGCCCGGGCAGGTGCAGCACGGCGAAATCATGGGGGCCAACGGTGACGTGGTCACCCTCGTCGAGCGCGCCATCAGCATGGGCCGGTTCCATCGGCACCGGCGTTCCGGACGGATGCTCCAATCGCTCGAAGACACCGGTATGGGTATGGACGGGCGCTTCCAGGGCGGCAGCGAGCGCCCTGGTGTCGACGATATGGTCCCAATGGCCGTGGGTGATCACCACGGCGCGTACCGTAGCGCCAGCTTCCCGTACCGCCTCCGTGATCGACGCGGTGATCTCCGGTGGCGCATCGATCACGATCGCATCCTTCGTCACGTCGTCGACGATCAGGTACGCATTGGTGTCGAGCGGTCCGCCCGCGAAACGAGAGACGGAAAGAGCCATCGTGCATCTCCTGGGCATGGTGGTCACGTGCCGGGCAGGGCGAAACATCGCCGACCGTCCGGTGCAGCGTACCACCCGCCGCTATGGAATCACGGCGGCATGACGTGGAACACGCAGCAGGTTGTGCACCAACGGGGCATCGAACTTGCTACCCATGTCCTCCGAGGCGATGGAGGATCACGGTCTGCGATCGCCCGGTACCGCGTCACACCTCCTACTCCTGCAACCAGCGCGGTGCATCTGGACAGCGTCGCTGTCGCCGGTTAGAGGTTCGACTTCAGGTTTCGGCTCGCGAGTTCCTATGCTCGGCATTGTGGAATCACGTTTGAAAGACACTCCAGTGGGAGCTGTACACAATGGCGTCGTTCTCGTCGTTGACGATGAGCGGTACATCGTTGATCTGCTCACCGACCTGCTTCAGGACGAGGGGTATCATGTGCTGCGCGCCTCTGACGGCCAGGCAGCGCTCGAGATCCTGAGCCAGCAGCTTCCGGATCTGGTCGTTGCTGACGTGATGATGCCCCGGATCGATGGCATGCGCCTGCTCGCGCTGATCCGCGAGCAGAACCGGAACCTGCCCGTGATCCTGATGAGTGCCGCCGTCACCCCCCAGTCCGACGATGTGACGTTTCTCCGCAAACCATTCGACATCGATGTCCTGCTCGCCCTGATCGAGCGGAAGATAGCCGCCGCGTCGTAACGCTGGGCATCCTGTCGCGCCCGGTTCCGTGGGCTCCATGGGACTCTGGATGACGGGTTGGTGATCGTTGGGCCTCTGGTGGACCTCCCGTTGGCAGGCCCACGGCTGGATTCCGTAGATCGGGAGACCCCCGTGGTCTCCCGATCCATAGCGCCAATCGGCACGGCTCGAAACCGCCTGCCCAATCTGACAGGGTCGTCAGCCGTCAAGTGTCCGCGCCTGCCTCGGTGAAGTGGATCGTCTCACCGGGGCAGAGCTGTCCCAGCCGATCCAGGTCAGCCGCGATCACGGTCGCGATCTTGGGATACCCACCGATCGTTGGCCTCGCGGGCAACATCACGATCGGCTGACCCTCGGCGGTGATCTGGATCGTGCCGGTAACCATCCCCTCGGAGATCATGTCGGACCGGTCCCGGGGAATGATCAACGGTCCTTCCAGCCGGATACCGACCCGGTTGGACCGGGAAGACACCCGCCACTGCCGCGTCAGGAACGTGCGCCAGGCATGATCGTCGAAACGATCCGCCTGGGGACCCCGCACCACCCGAAACGGATGCCGGGACGCCGGAACCTGGCGAAGCGGGAGCGATGATGCCCGGTTCGGACCGGCTCCGGTGTCCCATTCGAGATGATCGCCAGCCTGCAGGGCGCGTCCGCACAACCCGCCGAACCCCGCCGTCAGATCCGTCGCCCGGCTGCCCATCTCGACCGGCACGGCAATTCCGCCGCCCGGCGCGCTGCTCGA
>DASYVY010000255.1:0-3407 GCA_035936535.1 Thermomicrobiales bacterium
TTTTTCGGCGGGCACGTCCTGCATCGCAGCAAGACGAACTGGACCACGGACCGCTTTCGCCGTTCGTTCGTCGGCCATTACTGCAATGCGCGTTCGTTTACCCAATGGAATGGCGGCGATGCTACCGGCACGGACCCGGACACGCTGATGGCCAACGGATCGCACATCCTGGCGCGGGGCGACACACACCTGCCCTTCGCCACGCCCCGCTTCGGGACGAGATGCGCCGCGCTTCTGCCAGCGGAGGAGCGCCGTCGTGAGAGCGAGTTCGCCAGCACGATGATGGGTGACATGGAGAGCGGGCTGATGGGCGCGATGGACGCCGATCCCATGCAGGTGGATGACGATTGAGGGACGATGACCACTTCGCATCCCGATTTCCCACGCTCGCGCAGCCCCAGTGCTGGGGCAACGTGACGATGACGCCGTTCTCGCCGAATCCGGCGTTGCCGCCAATCTCGCGGGTGCAGAGCGTCAATGTCGTTCCATTCGTCGGTGCTCGCGACCGCTGCGTCGTGATCGGCCTCGAAGATGGCTCGATGACCCTTCCCGGCGGTACGATCGAGCCCGGCGAGTCCTTCGATGCCGCCGCCCGACGTGAGCTTCTGGAAGAAGCGGGCGCGGAGATCCATTCGCTCTTCCCGATGGGCACCTGGGCATGCCATTCGGAGGACGCGTCGCCCTGGCGTGCACACCTCCCCCACCCCGATTTTCTGCGCCTCGTGTTCTGGGGAAACGTCACCATCGTCGGCTCCCCGTTGAATCCGGCCGACGGCGAGCAAATCACAAGCGTCGAGGTCATTCCTGTCGAGGACGCCGTGGAGCGGTTACAGAGGGTTGGCCGCGGCGACCTTGCCGACCTCTACCGGCTCGCCCACGAACTGCGACGCGGTGGAGCGAAAGCGATCGATCCGGTTCTCATTGACGGGCACCCCGTCGGTGAGTAGGATGCCGACGCCCCCATGAAGCGCTGGTCGGCACCGGAGCCGCTTCTCGGCGCCAGTCCAGTGGTGACCACGTGAGGGCCGCGAGCCGAGGGCACGATCCGCTGAAACACCCATCTCCGATACCAGGCGCTCCAACCGGAAAGGTCTCCCAGATGGCCCGACTTGGCGTTATCACCGATGAGATCAGCGAGGACTTCGATCATGCGCTCGCGGTCTGCAACGAGCTCGGCATCCGGGACATCGAGCTGCGCAGCCTGTGGAACACGAGCATCGTCGAACATGACTCCCAGACCCTTGAGAAGGTCGCAACCACCCTGTCCGACGGCGGCTTCTCGGTCGTGGCCATCGCCTCGCCCTTCTTGAAGTGTCATCTTCACGGCGACGCGGCGGCGGCTGGCCGCACGCATTCCGCGAAAGCCACCAGTCGCGACGAGCAGTGGGACATCCTGGACCGCTCGTTCGAGGTTGCCGACAGGCTCGGAGCGAGAATCGTCCGAGCCTTCAGCTTCTGGCGCGTCGAGGACCCGATGTCCGTGCGGGACGAGGTGGCCGACGTGCTGGCGGAGGCGACCGCCCGAACCCGTGCCGCCGGCAAGCTGCTGGGACTCGAGAACGAACACGCCTGCAACGTGGCGACCGGTGAGGAATCGGCCTGGATTCTCGAACGCATTCCCGATCGGACGCTCGGACTGATCTGGGATCCCGGCAACGAAGCGGCGCTCGGCTCCGTGCCCTATCCGGATGGCTACGAGCTCATCAAGGATCGCATCCATCACGTCCACCTCAAGGACGTCAAGACGATCGCCCATGACACGTCGTTCACGACCATGGGGGAGGGCGCGATCGCCTATGAGGACCAGTTCCGCGCCCTCGCGAACGATGGCTACGATGGCGTGCTCTCGCTGGAAACGCATTACAAGGTCGATGGCGATGCGGAACGCGCTACCCGGGATTGCGCTGCCGCCGTCCGCATCCTTGCCGAACGCGCCGGCTTGCCACTGACGACCGCCTGAGCGGTGGCATTCGCGGTGCCATACGTTAACCGGGCGGATCAGGCTTCGACGCCGCGGACAAAGGTCGTCCGGCTACACCGCCTGCAACCAGATGCTATCCAACCCAACGCAATGGAGACTCGACCTCAATGAGTGAGATGCCCACAAGGACGGAGAGCAACCAGGTCGACCAGGTCCACGCCGAAGCACTGGAGGTCGCCGAGGAATCCAACCAGGGATCGGTCCTGGCATTCATCGAGATCCCGCGTGGTTCACGCAACAAGTACGAGTACGACGAGGAGCATGGAATCTTCCATCTCGACCGGGTGCTCTACTCGTCCGTGCATTATCCGACCGACTACGGGTTCATCCCCGATACCCTCGCCGAGGACGGCGATCATCTCGACATCCTCGTCCTCGTGCAGGAGCCGACCTTTCCCGGCTGCATGATCGAAGCGAGGCCGCTCGGCGGTCTCGACATGGCCGACGAAAAGGGCCCGGACTTCAAGGTGCTCGCCGTTCCGATCGGTGATCCACGCTTCAGTCATTACCAGTCGCTGGAGGAAGTGGGCGATCATTGGCTGAAGGAGATCGAGACGTTTTTCTCGACATACAAGCTGCTCGAACCCAAGCAGACCGAGGTTCTGGGGTGGCACGCGGAGGACAAGGCCCGCGAGATGATCGCCCAGTGCAGGGAGCGGTATCGGGAGCACCGTCTCATCGCGCGGACCACCTGATCCCGCGCACCCTTTGACACATCCGCTATACTATACATAGTGAAGTATCAGGAAAAGCTCTGACCGCGGCGGTGCACGCGGTGGCAAAGGCAGGACTTCGCACGATGGCGACGACCGATCGATTGAGTGGATTTCGACAACGCAAGGACACGTACTTCAAGCAGCACGAGCAGTCCCCGCTCACGCCCGCCCAGCGTGAAGGCTTTACCGCGCTGTCGTACTTCCCAGAGAATTCGGACCTCCGGTTTTCGCTGGAACTGGACACGTCCGGCGAGGGAATCGGCGAAGAAATTACTGTCGGCACCATGGACGGGAAAGCCAAGCAGTATGTTCGCGCTGGGAGAGTTCACTTCGAAGCCGAGGGAGTGCCCGTCACGCTGACAATCTTCCGGGAGCAGGCGCGCGGGAACCTGTTCCTGCCGTTCCGGGATGCAACCGCCGGCACCGAGACGTACGCCGTCGGCAGGTATCTCGAGCCGAAGGCACTTCCGGACGGGCGGATCAACGTCGATTTCAACCTCGCCTACAACCCGCACTGCGCCTACAATTCGGGGTGGTCCTGCCCTATCCCACCATTCGAGAACATCATCAAGGCACCGATTCGTGCCGGTGAGGCGCTGCCGGACCTTCCCCATGATGACTCGATGGACACGGCTGGATAGCGGACCGGGCGAATCCGCACTTCGGGTTCCGACATCCGAACGAGGCACGACCGCAGACAGCATCGCCCC
>DASYVY010000256.1:0-11364 GCA_035936535.1 Thermomicrobiales bacterium
CCCCGGGCAGCGGCAACGCCGCCGTCGATGACCCCGGCAAGGATCTGCCGAGTTTCTTGGCCGCGACGTTGACCGCATGCTCCGACAGATTGCGATAGGTGGTGAGCTTGCCCCCGATGATCGAGATCAATCCTCCCACCGCCGGCGCGTGATCGCGGATGATGTGACGGCGGGTGATCCCGCTCTCCAGGCCCCGGGGAACGTATGGCAGGGGTCGCAGGCCAGCGTAGGCATACAGCACGTCGTGGCGCTCGAGCCTGGCCGCCGGAATGGCGAGATTGGTTTCCTCCAGCAGGTACTGAACCTCATCCTCGCTGGGAACGACGCGATCCAGATCGCCCTCATAGCGCACATCGGTGGTGCCGATCAGATAGAGCCTGTTCCAGGGGATGATGAAATACGGCCGCCCGTCCTGCTTGGCTTCGATGTAGAGGGCATCGCTGGGAGCGCCCGGGAACGGCTCGACGACGATGTGGCTGCCCTTGGTACCGCCGATCAACCGGGGTGGGGCCTCGCCAAGCCCCAGGCCGGCGAGTACCGCATCGACCCATGGGCCGGCGACGTTCACCGTGACTGCGGCACGGACCGTTACCAGGCGCTCCTGTCTTGCATCGTGGAACCGCACCCCCACCACCGCGCCCCCCTCGAGGACGAGCTCATCGACGCGGCAGTGCGTCCGGACGATCGCACCGTGCGCAATCGCATCGATCATGTTCTCGACAGAGACGCGCTCGGGAAACTCGACCTGGGCGTCGTAATACCGTGCGGCCGCCCGGAGCCCGTCCGGGTTGAGGCCGGGCTCGTGCAGCAATGCCCCCGCCCGGTCGTACATCCGGTGGCGCGGAAGGGACTTGTCGAACGACAGCAGGTCGTATCCGATCATGCCCGCCCGGATCATCCACGGGCCCCGCTTATGATGCTCGTAGATCGGGATCGTGAGGGGGATTGGCTTCACCAGGTGCGGAGCGATCCGCAACAGCCGCTCCCGCTCCCGGAGGGATTCGCGAACGAGGCCGATCTCTCCATGTTCCAGATAGCGCAGCCCACCATGGATCAGGCGGCTGGACCAGCTGGTTGTACCGGCGGCGATATCGGCCTTGTCGAGAAGAAGCACCCGGAGGCCCCGAAGCGCGGCGTCGCGGGCGATCCCGGTGCCGTTGATCCCGCCGCCGACGATGATGAGGTCGAACCGCTGTCCCTCGAGATCTGCCTTCGCTTCCCCGGTCACGCCGTTCCTCTCCGTTTCGTCTGGCTTCCTCCACCGTGAAGGCTCTCCGCATCCATTCTAGGCCGGATGGGCGCGTTGCATCAGCACGCTGATCATCAGGAGACGAAATGGCTGCCGGAGGCCCCGTTGACACGCCCGGGACAGCGGCTTAGGCTGGCTTCGGTCGTTCAGATGCATCCCACTCTCGCACCAGGCCGTTCCCGCGGCGACGGGTACGTTCCCAGCGCACGCAATCCCTCGGTCCAACGCCGGAGGGGTCACGAACGCCCTATGCGGAATGGGATGCTGTGGAGGGAACCACTCATTGTTCGAGGCATGTCACCGACCGACGACACCCGTGAAAGGACAGGCGTCATGACCCCTCGCTTCTCGAACCGATCAATCACCCGCCGACGAGCATTGCAGGTCGGTGTTGGCGCTGGTTTGTTTGCCGTCGCCGGACCGCAGGCGGCACACCATACCGTTGCCCAGGGAGCTACTCCTGGCGTCATCACCATCCCCGATCCCGAAGCAGAGCTCCCGACGGATGAGGTAACGTTCCGCTGGATCGACAGCGGCGATCTCAAGGCGTACTTCTACCGGGAGTACTTCGCCGCCTATCAGCAGGCGCACCCCAATATCACCATCCAGTACGACGCTCTTCCCTGGGCAGAGATTACGCAGCTCGTCCCTCTCGGCGTTCGCAACGGTGACGCCCACGACGTCTTCGCGATGCCGCCAGAGATTCCGGCCGCCCAGGCTGTCCAGGAGGGGTGGGTGGCCCCGCTTGACGACATCATTCCGAACTTCGCTGAGTGGAAGGCCGGTTTCCCGCTTGGTGCTTTTCAGGATGGCGTCCATGTCTTCGATGGCAAGACGTACACGTTTCCCGTCACCTCGAACAAGCGGTACAGCACCCTAACGTTTTTCAACCCCGCCTTGATGGAATCTGCGGGCTATAACCCCGCTGAGGACCCGCTGAACTGGGACGAATTTCGCGATGCCGCAAAAAAGATCACCGATGCTGGCCAGGGGCAAAGCTATGGGCTGATTCTCGGCGGTAAGGAGGCCGGTCCCTTTGCCGACTTCGTCGGCAATCTCGCCCGCATGGCGGGGCGTCCCGCTAGCTCCACCCACATCGATTGGCTCACTGGAGAGTACGTCTACGGCAGCGACGAGTATGTCGCGGCGGTGGAACTCCTGTTGGCTCTCAATGCCGATGGAAGCATCTTCCCAGGCGCCCTGTCGCTCGGGGCATACGATGCCCGGGCGCGCTTCCCGACCGGCGTTGCCGGGATGATCCTGTCCGGTCCATGGGACATCGTGAATTATCAGCGAGACAATCCGGAGTTCGCGTTCGGCCTCGGGAGTTCGCCAGTAGCGGAGGGCTCCGATGTCGGAACTGGCATCCTGACCTATGAGGAATCAGGAGCGAACCTGAATTGGGTCTTTGCCCAGAGCCCGAACAAGGCTATTGCCGGAGACATGTTCTCATACATCGGCAGCGTAGACGGGCAGGTTGCGATCATGGCCGCCACCAACGGGAATCTCCGTTCCCTCTTCCCCGAGGCTGCTCGCATCGCGCAGGAAACCCTGACGTTCGACCCAATGGCGGCCACCGCACTGGCGTTGTTCGAGGAGCAGATCCGCCTCGGTCCCATGGTCTTCGTCCGAAACCCGGAGACAGCGGCGGTCAACAACGAGCTTCGAGCGCTTACGCCAAGTTTTGGCGAGGTCGTCCAGGGCATCTTCTCCGGTCAGCTCTCTGATCCGAAGGCCGCGATGCAGGATCTGCAGGACCGCGCCAACGCCGAGCTGGATCGTGCGATCAAGGCGGCACAAGACAAGGGTGCCCAGGTTTCCCGCGACGATTGGGTGTTCCCGAACTGGGATCCGACCCAGGATTACACAGAGGCGATGTACGAGGCGCTGTGACCTCCTGTCGTGAATGGGCCGAGCCTCCAGCGCTCGGCCCATTCACCATTGTCTGCCAATCGAGGATCGTCCAAGGGCCCGGCTACTCATGACCAATGTCGTGTTGCTCATGTCCGATGAGCACAATGCCTTCGTCTCTTCCGTCCACGGGCATCCGGCCGTGCGGACGCCCAACATGGAGCGGCTGGCGGCCAGCGGGACGGTGTTCGAGCAGGCGTACTGCCCTTCGCCGCTGTGCGCTCCCAGCCGGGCGGCGTTCATGGCTGGCAAGCCCCCGCACCTCATCAACGTCTTCAACAACACGAATGTGATCCCGGTGCCGCTTCCCTCCTATGGTGGTGTCCTGGCTGAGCAAGGGATCCATACCGTCCATGCCGGCAAGCTCGACGTGTCCGCCCCCGCCGATGGGCTGGGATTTGCCGAGCTTTTGGAGGTCCGGGATCGCAAGGTCCCGGGTGACACGACCTCCCTCACTTCCCCCGGTGCGCCAAGCAGGGACGGGCTCGCACGCGCGGATGGATTCGGCATCCATGATGATCCTTTTGCCAAGGACACCGAGGTCGTCGACGCGGCACTCACGTGGATTTCGGAACGTGCTCCATCGATCGAAGCCCCGTGGACGATCTCGATCAACATTGGCGCCCCACACTTCCCCCATCTGGTGACCAGGGAGCTTTGGGACCGGTACTCGGCAGCCGCTGACCTCCCACGACTGGGACGCGATCTAGCCCCGGCTCACCATCCCTATGCTCGCGATCTACGGGACTATTTCAGTACTGACCGATTTACCGACGACCAGATCCGGGGGTTGCGTCAGGGGTATCTCGGATGCGTCGATTACGTCGACCAGCAGCTTGGCCGCGTCCTCGCCGTCCTTGAGGAGATGGGACTTCTGGAGGACACCGTCCTCATCTATACCTCCGACCACGGCGAGATGCTTGGGAAATTTGGCATGTGGTGGAAGTGCTCGATGTACGAGGACTCGCTGCGCGTGCCCCTCATTGTCGCCGGTCCCGGCTTCGGGACCGAGACGCGTGTCCGCACGCCGGTCTCCCTCTTCGACGTCCAGGCGACGCTGTTCCATGCGACCGGGGGTGAGCGGTCTGCGGATTGGTGGGGCGAGCCGCTGCAGACGCTCCAGCCGGGAGAGCGCGACCGCACCATCTTCGCCGAGTACCACGGGCACGGCACGCGGTCCGGCAGTTTCATGATCCGAAAGGGACCGTGGAAGCTCCTGTATCACCTGGCCGCGCCACATCAGCTCTTCGATCTCGACAGGGATCCCGATGAGCTCGACAACCGGTACGAGTCCGAACCCGCTGTCGTCCAGCTTCTGGAATCCGAGCTGCGCCAGATCTGCGATCCCGAACAGGAAGAGGTCCGGATCGAAGCGTTCCGCGCCGCACAGCGCGCCGCGATCCGGGCGATCGCATGACTGCGACAAGGCCATCCACGGATCGCCCCAATATCGTCCTGATCATGACCGACCAGCAGCGAGCGGACTTCTCGGCGGCAATGGGGTATCCGCTCGATGTCACGCCGTTCATGGACGACCTCGCCTTGACCGGCGTGCGTTTCGCACGCGCCTACACCCCGATGCCCGCGTGCGCACCTGCACGCTGTAGTTTGCTGACCGGACGCTATCCGAAGGCAACGCGCGTGCGCGAGAACCGGGGAGTGTCCAATCTGTACGCCACGACCGACCTTCCCAGGCTGCTTCGTGAGCATGGGTATCGAGTCAGCATCAGCGGCAAGAACCACTCGCACCTTACCGAGGCGGATTTCGACTGGTCGTCATTCTACATGCACCACGGTGGCGGACGGCACGACCTCCGGTCGGATGACGACGACCACTTCGATAGATGGCTGGAATCGCTCGACCACGGTGTTCACCCCAAGCCCACGTCGTTTCCGCTGGAATGCCAGCTCCCGGTACGAATCGTCGATGACGCGATCGCCTGCCTCAACAGCAGGGATCCGGGGCGGCCGTTCTTTCATTGGCTGAGTTTTCCGGAGCCACACAACCCATATCAGGTACCGGAGCCCTACTTCAGCATGTTCCCGGAGACGGATATTCCGGACCGGGCGGCCGGGCCCGAGGCCCTCGCCGGCAAACCGGACAGCTGGCGGTGGCTGCGCACATTGATCGAATCCAAGCGCCCCGGTTATGACGATCACTGGCGGCGATACCGCGCCAATTACCTGGGCATGATCCGGCTGATCGACGATCAGGTCCGGCGGTTCGTCAGCTATCTCGATTCTCAGGGGCTTCGGGAATCAACGACGCTCATCGTCGCTTCCGACCATGGTGACTACGCCGGTGACTATGGCCTCCAGCGCAAGGGCGCGGGGCTTCCGGAGTGCCTGGTACGGGTACCCCTGACCGTCACGGGTCCGCGCATCAAGGCTGTCGATTCTCCCCGGGAGGAATGCGTCTCGCTCGTCGACGTCTTCCCTACCGTTTGCGGGATGCTCGGTTTGCCGCTGCCTGACGGGGTTCAGGGAAGGAGTCTCTGGCCCATCCTCAGTGGCGATCCGTTCCCCGAGGCGGAGTTCCGGAGCGTGTATGCGGAGCTCGGCGTGGGCGGCTTGCCCTATCGCCTCGATGAGCGACCGCCACTGCACTTCGCGTATGACGGACCGGGCTTCGATGAGCTGAACAGCGTCACGCAGGGCGGTATTACCAAGATGGTCCGCATGGGCCCATGGAAGCTCGTGGTCGATGCAGAGGGTCGCGGCGAGCTTTACAACCTCGAACTCGACCCCGCGGAGCTCCACAACAGGTTCAGCGAGCCCGGCCTTTCGGTTGTGCAGCTCGGGCTCACCACCGAACTGCTGTGCTGGACCATTCGCACCGAGGATGACCTGCCGGGAGGCTCGTACAACCGCAAGCATGCCGCACACAACTGGCATGTCCTGGATGATCCGGCCCCCAGCGGGTCGGCTTGATATTGCGGAGTGGCGCGGACATCGCAGACATCAAGGAAAGGGAAAGCCCGTTCATGAATGCGGCAGCGCAAGGAAGACCCAACGTCGTGGTTTTCTTCACCGATCAGCAGCGCTGGGACTGTTCCGGTCTCGCGGGGAATCCACTCGACCTCATGCCCAACTTCGACCGCATCGCCCAGGAAGGCACCCATCTCCCCAACGCCTATACCTGCCAGCCGGTCTGCGGACCGGCGCGATCCTGCCTGCAGACCGGGCTCTATGCGACGGCGACAGGGTCGTTCACGAACGGGATCCCGCTCCGGCACGACCTCCCGACACTCGGCCACCACTTTCGCGACGCGGGGTACGCGACCGGCTACATTGGCAAGTGGCACCTCGCCAGCACCAACCCGGTGCCCGAAGAAGAGCGTGGCGGATACGAGACATGGCTAGCGTCAAACACGCTGGAATGGACGTCCGAGGCCTACCAGACCCGCCTGTTCGATAACGACAACCAGCCGGTCGACCTCCCGGGCTACCGGGTCGATGCAATGACGGACGCCGCCATCCGTTACATCGACCAGCACAAATCCGATCCGTTTTTCCTGTTCATCTCGTACCTCGAGCCGCACTTCCAGAACCGGCTGGACTCGTATCCCGCGCCGGACGGGTATCGGCAGCGCTACGAGGGTCGCTGGACCCCGCCGGACCTTGCGGCGCTTGGCGGCAACGCGCAGCAGCATCTCGGGGGCTATTGGGGAATGGTGAAGCGGCTGGACGAGGCCTTCGGACGTGTCATGGATGCGCTCAAGAGTCTCGACCTGACGAACAACACGGTCGTCCTCTTCACGACCGACCACGGCTGCCACTTCAAGACCCGGAACGCGGAGTACAAGCGTTCCTGTCATGATGCGTCCATTCGCCTCCCGACCCTCTTCACGGGTCCGGGATTCGACGGGGGAGGGCGGGTCCGCTCCATGGTCAGCCTCGTCGACTTCCCCCCAACCCTTCTCGATGCGGCCGGCCTACCGCAACAGCGGCCGATGCAGGGCCGCTCGATCATGCCGCTGCTCCGGGGGCAGGGTGCTGACTGGCCAAACGAGGTCTTCATCCAGATCAGCGAAAGCAAGACCGCCAGGGCAATCCGAACGCAGCGCTGGAAATACGAGATCACCGCTCCCGAAGCACAGCGCGACCAGCCGGGCGCCGAGCTCTACGAAGAGTCGGCGCTCTACGACATGGAGAGCGACCCGTACGAACTGGAGAACCTGATCGGCATGGCTTCCACCCGGGAACTCTGCGACAGTCTTCAGCAACGCCTCCTGGCGCGGATGGCCGAGGTGGGCGAGACCATACCGGAAGTCCGGGCGGTGGAGGCGCCGGGCCGCAACCGGTTCACGATCCTCCCCGCCGAGATGCACGCATGACACCCATCCAACTCCAACGGGTGACAAACCCGCGCACCTCCGTACAATGCACCCGGGCGGCAGGGGTCATGCCGAGGGGCGTTCCCAGGCCCGTCACTGCGTTCGTTGCCCGATTGAAGTCGCTGCACCAGGCGTCCAAGGAGTTCCCCGTTCCATGACCGCACCAAAGATCGCATTCGTCGGCGCCGGCAGCACCGTGTTTGCCAAGAACCTGATCGGTGACATCGTGAGCTATCCCGAGCTCACCGACTCCACCTTGGCCCTGTTCGACATCGATGAAGAACGCCTGGCGACGTCCGAGATCGTCGCCAGGAAGCTCGTTTCCTCCGCCAACGCCGGATGCTCGGTCACGACCTCGACCGATCGCCGCGAGGCGCTTGACGGAGCGGACTACGTGATCTGCATGATCCAGGTGGCCGGCTACAAGCCTGGCACGGTCACGGATTTCGACGTCCCGAAGAAATATGGGCTCAGGCAGACGATCGCCGACACGCTGGGCATCGGTGGCATCATGCGCGGCCTGCGCACCATCCCCGTCCTGGTCGACATCGCGAAGGACATGGAAGAGGTCTGCCCGGACGCCATTCTGCTCCAGTATGTCAACCCGATGGCGATGAATTGCTGGGCTATCACCAAGGCAACTCGCATCAGCACGGTCGGGCTTTGCCACAGTGTGCAAGGCACCGCCAGCGTCATTGCCAATGACATCGGCGTCCCAATCGAGGACATCAACTTCACATGCGCGGGCATCAATCACATGGCCTTCTACACGACGTTCGAGCGCGACGGCCAGGACCTCTATCCCGCGATTCGCCAGGTGATCGCGGACGACCGTGTCCCGGACGACAATCGCGTCCGGTACGAGATGCTCAAGCGGACCGGGTACTTCGTGACCGAGTCGAGCGAGCACTTCGCCGAGTATGTTCCGTGGTTTATCAAGCGCGATCGTCCCGACCTGATCGAGGAGTTCAACATCCCCCTTGATGAGTATCCGCGTCGTTGCGAGCGCCAGATCAGCCGGTGGGAGGGTATGCGCGAGCGCTACGAGGGTAGAGAGCCGATCGAGCACAAGCGCACTCACGAATACGCATCGCAGATCATTCTGGGCAAGGAGACCGGGGTACCGCAGGTCATCTACGGCAATGTGCCGAACCAGGGATTGATCGACAACCTGCCGGCCGATTGCTGCGTCGAGGTGCCGGTCCTGATCGATCGAAACGGGCTGCAACCGACAGCGGTGGGTGCCCTGCCGGTGCATCTGGCGGCACTGATGCAGACCAACATCAACGTCCAGCGCCTGACCGTCGAAGCTGCGCTAACCTGCAAACGGGATCACATCTACCACGCCGCGATGCTCGATCCGCACACCGCCGCGGAACTCGACCTCGATCAGATCTGGCACCTTGTGGATGACCTGCTCGAAGCCCACGGCGATTGGCTCCCGGCGTATCACTGACCACCTGATCGACCTGTGGACATGGTTGTCCTTGGAGCGGCAACCCGGGGCCTGCCCTGGCAGCTGCACCGGAGGGTACCGAATGGGTCCGGTCGCAGTTCGAGGTTATCGCCAGCCCCGCGGGGCTGGCGATACATGTGTGGTTCTGCGGCTGCTTCAATGGGCCAGCCGCTGATCATCTCGGGCGGCCCCCGGGGCTGCCTCTACAGGAACGGGTGATTCATCGGGACGGCAACCCCGCGAAGTCGCCCATCCGTTCGCTCCGGTGTAGCTGCTCGATGCAGCTGCCAGGACAAGCTCGGGGCCGCCCTCATCGGGAGGAGTGGGACGACAAGGATCGGCTGACGGCTTCCTTCCATGCCGCATACCGCGACGCTCGCTCATCCGCCGACCACTTCGGCTCGAATCTGCGATCCACGTCCCAGCTGGTCCGCACGTCCTCCCGGTCGTTCCACACGCCCACGGCCATCCCCGCCAGGTAGGCGGCCCCAAGAACGGTCGTCTCAATGTTCTTCGGCCGCACCACCGGCACCCCGAGCACGTCCGCCTGGATCTGCATCAGCAGGTCATTTCCCGATGCTCCGCCATCGACCCGAAGCTCCTCGAGCGTGATCCCTGAATCCGCCTGCATCGCGTCCAGCACGTCACGGCTCTGGAACGCGATCGCCTCCAGAGTTGCCCGGGCGATATGCGCCGCTGTCGATCCCCTCGACAGGCCCGTGATCGTGCCGCGGGCGCCGGAGTCCCAATAGGGCGCGCCCAGCCCGGCCAGGGCGGGCACGAACGCCACGCCACCCGTGTCTTCCACCGAAGCGGCGAGCGCCTCGACATCCGCCGCCTTGTCGATGATGCCGAGGCCATCCCGCAGCCATTGGACAGCCGCACCGGTGACGAAAATCGCCCCTTCCAGCGCGTACTCGATCACGCCATCGATGCCCCAGGCGATCGTCGTCAGCAGATCGTGGGTGGAAACCGTTGCCTTGGTGCCTGTCTGCATCAGGAGGAACGACCCGGTGCCGTAGGTGTTCTTGGCCTCGCCGGGGGCAAAGCATGCCTGTCCAAACAACGCCGATTGCTGATCCCCCGCTACTCCGGCGACAGGAATGGCCCGGCCAAGGACCTCGGGATCGGTCTCGCAGACGAACTCGGCATTGCCACGCACCTCTGGCAACAGGCTCGCGGGGATAGCCAGATCCTCCAGCAACTCGCTGGACCAACTGAGCGACCTGATGTCGTAGAGCATCGTCCGGGATGCGTTGGAATAATCGGTGAGATGATGCGACCCACCGGAAAGGTTCCAGATCAGCCAGCTGTCGATTGTCCCCGCCGCCAGCTCTCCCGCCTCTGCCCGCCGCCTGATCTCCGGATCCTGGTCCAGCAGCCAGGCGATCTTGGTGGCGGAGAAGTACGCGTCCGGAACCAGCCCGGTGATCCGACGGTAGCGTTCGGCGGCGCCCCGGGAAACGATCTCATCCACCAGGGGTGCGGTCTGCCGGCTCTGCCAGACAATCGCCGGCGCAACCGGCTCGCCCGTCGAACGATCCCAAAGCACGGTCGTTTCCCGCTGATTGGTGATGCCGATCCCGGCGATGGCGTCTATCTCGACGCCGGTCGACGACACGACGCGCTGCATGACTGTCCGGGTGACATCCCAGATTTGCGTGGCGTCCTGGTTTACCCATCCGGAGCGAGGGTAGATCTGCTCGATCTCCTGGTGCTCACTCCCCAGCACCCGGCCATGCCGGTCGAACAGCACCGCCCGGCTGGAAGTGGTCCCCTGGTCGATCGCCAGGATCACGCGTTCATCGCTCGCGTTCATGTCACGCTCCCGGTGCCGGCCAACCGGTCTACCAGTCATGCAAAACTTCATTCGCGGTCGTCAGAACCCCGTTCCCGATCATGCTACCGCAGTGCCGGAGGGATCGGGACGCCGATGATGCGCGACGAGCGGACCCATCCACGGGAACCCACGCCGGCTGATGTGTCCTTCCCCGATCCAGCGGCTCCAAGCCCTGCCGTATCATCCATGTCTTATGTCTCATAGCGACGCGGGAAGAACGGAGCCTCAAATGCGGGACGAAAGCCAACGGAGGCGTACGCCCCCTGTGACGCCTCGTTGTAGCTTTCGGCATCCACCTCCATTTCCTGTGCCCCCATCGCCTTTGCTCGGCGCAACGCTTCCAGCAGCAGCGCGCGTGCCAGGCCGGTGCGCTGGTACCCGGGGAGCACGCCCAACAGCTCCACCTGCGCCAATCGGCCCCCGGCCAGGGCAGGGAGCGGCGGGGTGATCCAGCAAACGCAGAACCCCACAAGCACTCCATCGGGGGCCACTATCACCAGATTCAGGCCTTTCACGTAGCGGGGATGTCGCAGGGTAGAGCGTCGCCACTCCGCGGTCATGTTGGCGGAGC
>DASYVY010000257.1:0-3939 GCA_035936535.1 Thermomicrobiales bacterium
CGTCAGGGAGGCAAAGGCGCCGGACCGGGTGTCCCGCTCGAGCGGCGTGGCGGTCCCGGCGGTCGGTTCGATTGGTGCGGATTCGTCTGTCGCGGGCATGCAGTGGTCTCACGTATCCAGGGCAGGAAGAAACCCGCACGCGTGCGCGTGCAGGCCCTGCCCATTGTCACCCAACCGGGGCTACTTGTCGCGGATATGCCGGGTAACGTTGCGCGTTTCATGACAACCTCAGGGTCCGGCGCGGGTTTCTCGTCCATCTCGTGTAACACCGGGTTGAAGAAAAAGGAGATGGTGACGAGCAGGTAGATGGCGGAGACCACAAAGATGTAGGGCTGCACACCCCACCACTCGATCAGGTACCCGCCTACAAGCTGTCCCAGAGGGATTGCCACGAAGGCGATCGCCGTCAGCGTGCCGAAGACTCGTGCCCGGTAGCGGATCGGCACCCGTTCCTGGCGAATGGACATCAGGATCGGGTTGATCGGTGCCACCGAGACTCCCATCAACGCGATCACGAGCATCACTACCGGCAACGGAGGGGCAATTCGACCAGCAGGTTCAGCACGGCGAGCACGGCGAGGCCGCCGATAAAGGTCATGCGCCGCGGGAAGCGTGTGGACATCGCGCTGAAGAGGATCGTCCCTGCCACCGAGCCGAAGCCGAAGCTGCTGAGCAGGAGACCGAGCTGCTCCGCCGAACCGTAATGCTCCTGCACCAGCACTGGCAGCATCACCGTTGCTATCGGTCCATCGAGGAAATTCATCAGGCAAAGAATGCCGGCCAGCCACGCCAGCAACCGGTGCTGCTTCAGGAAGCGGAAGCCGAACATCATGTTGTTCCGGAAGGAACCTGCCTCCCCGATCTCCTTCGGTACCGCGACGGCGGGGATCAGCGTCACGGTGATGAGCGCCGAGAGTGCGAACACCGCCGCATTCACCCACAGCACGTTCGCCGCGCCCACCCACACGATCAGGAACCCGGCGATGGCTGGCCCGATGAAGATGGAGAGCCGGCGCGACCCTTGGAAGAAGGCATTGACCCGGTCGAGATCCATCTCTCCGCCAGACGCCAGCTCCGGCACCATTGCCTCGCGGGCAGTCGCGCCCGGTCCGTCAAACACCGCACCGAAGATCACCAGCATCACGAGCCAGCTAAAGGTCAGGTGTCCCAACGCATAGAGGATAGGGATGCCGCAGACGGAGAGCCCACTGAGGAGATCGGAGAGGATGCTGGATGTCTGGAAGCCGATCCGGTCCACCACCTGCCCGCCGAGAAAGGTCGCGATCACGCGCGGCAGCACCGTGAAGAAGCCGATCAACCCGACCTGGCTGGCGCTCCCGGTCAGCCCGAGCACAAACCAGGGAATCGCCACAATCGAGATCGCCTCGGCGATAAACGACAGGGTGTTGGCAGCCAGCAGCGCATAGAGCGGTGTGCGGGAGCGTGACATGCGGACGGCGTCCTCGTGCGGCGTATCGATATAACCGAAATGTCCCGGGACACTATTGCGAGTGCGGCGTGGTGTGTCAACCGGTATCCGGCATGCGCTCTGTCAAGTGGACGCCGACGATGCTTCATCCAGGTCGCGCCGGGCATCGGCGATGATCGACCACGACGAGTGCAGGAAAAGCCCGGCGATCGCGAAGGCAACGACCAAGTCCGGCCAGGAGGTTCCACTCCAGGCAACGAGACCGGCGGCGATCACCACGGCGAGATTGCCGATCGCATCGTTCCGGGAGAAAAGCCACACCGTTCGGACGTTGGCATCTCCCGCCCGGTGCGGAAGGAGCACGATGACGGCGGCGACGTTGACGGCCAGGGCGATGATGCCCAACAGCCCCATGATGTCTGCCTCTGGCTCGTATCCGCCCTGAACGCGGGCGAGCGTATTGACCAGCACACCAACCCCCATCGCTCCGAGAAAGATTCCCTGGATGAGCGCCGACCGGGCACGCCACGCGAGCCCCCAGCGGACAGCGACAATGCCCAGGAAGGTGATGAGACCGTCGCCCAGGAAATCGAGCGCATCAGCCTTGAGCGCCTGCGAGTCAGAGAGAAAGCCACCCACCATCTCAACAGCGCCATAGCCGAGATTCAGGAGCACGACGATCCAGAGGGCACGCCGGTACGCCGGGGTCAAATGCGTCTGCGTATTCCCGGCTTCCGTGTCCTTTGGGTCGTCAGTAATGGGATGGAGGCGATAGCCGAGGCCGGCGACAGCCTCTTCTACATCGCTTGCTCCTGTCGCCGGGTCGACGAGGTGCAAGGTCATGACCTGCGACGCGACCGAGACCCGCACATCCCTGACCGTGTCAACACCACGAGCCGTTTTCTCGATGTCGCGGGCGTCATCGGCGCAGTCCATGCCAATGACGCAGTACCGCAGGGTGTGCTCCGACACGGTCACCGCGATTCTCCTGCCGCCTCATCATGCATACAGGCGCAGATCGTCATCCCTTCGTCCACCCGCACCGTATCCACATGAATCCGAAGATCTCTGCAAGGAGTGTTCATCTTTCCATTATCGCACCGGGATCCAGGGTGGCATGACCTGTTGGAGATCACGGGCGCGGCGGTCCCCGGCCACTTCACGATGGTGCTAACCTGCTTGCATAAGGCAGGGGAGTGACCGCGCAGGCAGCCCCTCGGACTGCCTGCGCGGAAGCGATCAATGTGAGGTTCCGGAACCCGACCTCATTAACTCTGGCGACGGCCACGGGATCGGCGCTGGGCCTCGAAGACGCGCTGCTTGCGGGTGTGCTCGTCCAGTGGGGCGAAGGATGCGTTCGCAAGTTCCTCGGAGATGCGGATTTCCTCCCGGATCTCCTGGGTCATTGGGGCAGCTTGCATGGCACGGCTGGCACTGCGGAATTGCCTTCGGGATTCCTCGAAGCGACCCGCCCGGTCGAGGCGGATTGCCTCCCGGTGATCCCGCGCCGCACGCTCCAGCGCAACCGTCCTGGCTGCCTCGTCGTTTCGCGGCGCCCGTGCGGCGGTGATCTCATCGGCGAGTGTAAGTGGATCGAGCTCACGGTGCAGGCCCATGGGCTGACCGGTCGCGGGATGCGTCCAGTCCAGCGCGAGCGATGGTGCCAGCATATTGGTGTGCGACTCGGGTTTAACCCGGATGTCGAAAACGAGCGAGAGGTTGTCGCCGCTGGCGAGGTCGCGCAGGTCGACGGGGAAGGTGCGGCCATGGCGCTCGACGGGGAAGGTGTTGACGAGCCGGGCGTGCATCCCCTCCGGGAAGGTAATCGTGAGCCTGGGACGGATTGCGACGATATCCAGCAGCTCACCGATCTCGCGCTCGAAGAAGGCCCGTAGCTCCCGCGCATCGGCGATGTACTGGAAGGCACCGCCTCCAGCCTCGACCATGCTGCTGAGAAGCATCTCGTCGAAGTGCTGCCCGACACCGATCGTGGTCGTCGCGATGCCCCGCCTGCGGAGCTCGCTGGCATGTGTGGCGAGTTGGTCGGGATTGGTGATGCCGTTGTTGGCGAGGCCGTCTGTGAGGAGCATGGAGCGCTGGAGATGACCGCGGCCGCTGGTCATCGGCGGGTGCATCGCCAGCTGCTGGCAGGCGGTCAGCCAGCCGCCGGAGAGGTTTGTGCCGCCACGAGCGTAGACCTCCTGGATCACCCGCTGCAGGCGCGACTTTCCCTGACCCGTGGCGGGGGTCAGGTCGTGAAGGACATCCACCTCATTGTCGAAGATGACCAGCGACACACGATCGGCCTCGGTGAGGTGATGGGTTGCCGCCGCGACGGCTTCCTTCACCAGCTCGATCGGCTCGCCGCTCATGGAGCCGGAGCGATCGAGGGCAAAGGCGATATCAAGCGGGGCGCGGTCGGTACCCGTCGGGGCATCGGAGGCAGCCATGATGTTGACAACGAGGGCGGTGTCGGCGCCCTCCCGGGAGACGATGTCGCGCTCCCAGAT
>DASYVY010000258.1:0-3171 GCA_035936535.1 Thermomicrobiales bacterium
ACCGCGCCACAGCATACGACGTACGAGGCGATGCTCAAGGTCTGGGAGGAGGCCGAGCAGATCCCGAGTATCGAGCATGCCTGGCTGTTCGATCACTTTGCCCCGATCCAGGGGGATGTCGACGGCCCGTGCCTCGAAGGCTGGACCGTGCTCGCGGCGTTTGCCGCCGTCACCCAGCGACTGCGGCTGGGGCTGATGGTGACCGGGAACACGTACCGTCATCCCGCGGTGCTCGCCAAGATCGCGGCAACGGTCGATGCCATCTCGAACGGCCGGCTCGATTTCGGGATTGGCGCTGGCTGGAATGTCTACGAGCACGAGAGTATGGGCATCCCGCTCTACAAGCCCGGGGAGCGCATTCGCCGCCTGGATGAAGCCTGCGAGATCATCAAGCGGCTGTTCACACAGCCGACCGTCGATTTCGATGGCCGGTACTACCAGCTGAAGGAGGCGCGCAGCGAGCCGAAGCCGGTGCAGCGGCCCTATCCCCCATTTGTCATCGGTGGCGGTGGCGAGCAGCTAACGCTGCGGGTCGTCGCCAAGCATGCGGACATCTGGAACGCTACCGGCGGCACGGTTGACGAGTTCCGCCACAAGGTCCGCGTGTTGCACGAGCATTGTGCGGCGGTGGGCCGGGATCCGGGGGAGATCGTTCTCTCGTATCAACACCGCCTTCGCGCCGAGGACCTGTCGTCGTCGGTGGGCGAGCTGCAGCGCTTCGTCGACGCCGGGGCGACGCATGTTGTTCTCTACCTGCCAACCCCATATGAGGACGGGATCGTCGCCCGGGTTGCAGAAGACGTGATTGCCAAGGTTGCCACGTGAGCACCATCATCGGACTCGATGCGTGAGGCAGGTTGGCCGGCCTCGGAGCATCTACCCATCCCAGCTCTTGAGCGGGCTCGTTCTTCAGGTGCGTTGCGTCCGCGACTCTCAATCCACATCGAACGCAGCATGACGCGGATGGACGAGATGATCGCCATGGACACCTCGTGTCACAGGTGTCGCATCGGTGCTTGGCGCGGCTCGCATTGCCGCAGCATATTGCTTGGCCTGACCGGACGACGAGTTTGCACGATCTCACACGGACGTCAGTACCCCACCGTGAAGGAGAGAACATGGGCGACACAACGCTGACGGTCCGTGGTGACATGCCAATCGGATCGATCGCACCGCGCCTCTACGGCCATTTCGCCGAGCACCTCGGCCGCTGTTGCTACGGTGGGCTTTGGCTGGGACATGGGCAGGGTACTGACGGGTTTCGAGCCGACGTAATCGAGGCGCTTCGTGCTTTGCCCACCCCGCTGCTCCGTTGGCCCGGCGGCTGTTACGCCGATCATTACCACTGGCGCGACGGGATCGGTCCACCGGACGAGCGCCCCGTCCGTCTTGGGACGTCCTGTGGCCTTCAGGTCGAGGACGACAATGGTCTGGGCACTCACGAGTTCCTGCGCCTCTGCGAGTTGATCGGGGCCGAACCGTATTTGGCCGGGAACGTCGGCAGCGGCACGCCGCAGGAGCTTTGCGACTGGGTGGAGTACTGCAACGCCACCGTCGCCACCACGTTGGTTCGCGAACGCGCCGGCAATGGATTGTCAACGCCGGCCGGTGTTCGTCTGTGGGGCGTCGGGAACGAGAACTGGGGCTGCGGCGGCACCTACGACGCGGGGAGTTACACCCGGGAATTCCGGCGTTACGCGACGATGCTCCGCCATGTCGACCCGGCGGCCGAGCTCGTCGCCTGTGGATACGATGATGCCTGGAACCAGGAGTTGCTGGCGGCGCTCGGATCCCACATCGGCCTGGTTGACCATCTTTCGATTCATTCGTACTGGGTGAGGGGCGGTCCCGAAACGGGCTTCACCGACCAGGACTATTACGATCTGCTGGCGGAAGCTCGGGAGACCGAGGCGTTCGTAGCTCGCACTGCGGCGATCGTCCGTGAGGCAACTGCAGGTAAGCATCGGATTGGAATCGCGCTCGATGAGTGGGGCGTTTGGCACCCGGATGCCCGGTCCTGGGGACCGGGTGATGTCGAACGACGAACTCCGGTCACGTATGAACAGGCGAATACGTTACGTGACGGCATCGCCGTGGCCCTCGCCCTCGCCGGTTTTCACCGTCAATGCGACGTATTGAGCATGGCTAACCTCGCTCAGGTCGTAAACGTGCTGCAGGCTCCGATCATGACGAGTGGTGATCAGATGTGGCTTACACCGACCTACCACGCGCTCCGGTTGCACGCGCCTCACCTGGGAGCGACCGCGCTCCCGGTCGACATCGAGGGGAGTTCAGGTCTGCCCGATGGGGCTCCGTCCGTCACCGCAACCGCTTCGACGGGAGCACACGGAATGGTGGTTACTATCGTCAATCAACATCTCAAGAGCGGGGCGGCGGTTTGCATAGCGGGAACCGGTCCAGCGAGGGTTGCTCATGGTCACGTGTTGACAGCCGGTGCTCCGAACCTGGGCAACAGCCTCGCGGAGCCGCATTGTGTCGAGCCAGCGCCGATCGCCGTCCATCGTGACAGCGCTGATGCGTGGCGTGTCGAGTTGCCGCCCCACGCAATCGCCACAGTAGTGATCGAGGCGGGTTGATCTTGAGAGCCGCGGTAACGTGCAACGCATGGCATACTCCCACGGCATGAAACACCCGTTCCGCGTTACGAACCGGCATCCTCGAAGATGTGCTGAGCGGGAATGGTCACATGTTGGTCACGAACGGGCTATTACGGGTTGATATCAGACCGTAAGAACATTTCAAGTGTTTCAGACGATCCGCGTATGTAGCCACTTCTCCGCTTTCAGTGGCACGGGTGGTCAGAACGCCTTTGCTTTCCCGCATTCGCTACCATCCACACAATCTGGTCGGCGCGGCGCGCTCTTCTGTGACTACCCGGTGCAAGACCTGCTTCAGAGTGCGCCGCGAGGTGACGTGGACAAGGTGGACGGTCATCGGGGAGCGGTGTCGATCGGCCCTGGCGTGGTCGCTCCGCGTCGTAGTTCCCCCTCCAGCAGTTCCTCAAAATCCACCTCGTTCATGCTGACGCCGGGGCCTTGAGCAAGCCCTCGTGGTTGGGCGCCTTCGGTCCCCGGCGCCGACTTCCGGGAGGGCATCGTCAGATTGATGCCAATGCGGACCACCAGATCGAGCTGGGTCAAATCTTGCCCC
>DASYVY010000259.1:0-4179 GCA_035936535.1 Thermomicrobiales bacterium
CCCCAGAGCGCGGAGCCAACGCCGGAGAGAAGTCGCAAGCCCACGACGGCTTCGGCGTTGAGCGGAAGCGCCAGGCTCATCGTGCCAATGACGACCAGCGCCGAGCCGATGAGCATGGAACGGCGCAGCCCGATCCGGTGCAGGACCACCCCGGCCGGGACATCGCTGACGAGCGTGCCGATCGCCGCCGCGGACACGATCACGCTCACCACGGTCAGGCTGACACCGAGATCCGTAGCGTAGAAGGGTAGCGTCGCCAGGAGCAATCCCTGCGCCATGGCCAACAGCCCGGTCGGCAGATACACGGCGAGGACGAGCTCGGAACGTCGCATCGGGAAGCTTTCCTGCAGAGCGGATTGCCGGGGGCCGGAGCACTAACGCGATCCTACCAGAGCATATGAGGACCGCGAAGGGCGTCCGTCAAGAGCGGTCCCAGGCCCGATGTACAATTCTTCCGGGAAGGCATGGCCATCGCGACCAGGGTAAATCCGCATGGAGACTGAAGCCATCGCCCGCCAACGCAGCGCCGATCCTCGATCCAAGACGTTCCCAACGAACCCCTAGCCCGGCGTGTTGGCGCCGGCTCTTCAGGAGTTTTACCGTGGTCCTAAGAAGATTATTCAAGCGTCAGGTCGAGCCTGACGTTCAGCTCGACAAAGGGCTGGAGAAAACGCGACGTGGAGTCTTTGGGGAGATCACACGCCTCTTTGACCGCTCCGAGATCGACGAGGAGCTCTTCGAAGACCTCGAGATGCTCCTGATCCAGGCGGACGTAGGATGGGATGTCAGCCAGCAGCTGGTTCAGGAGCTTCGTGACCGTATCCGGGAGGAGCGGATCATCAATCCGGCGGACGCCAGGGAAGTGCTTCGCCTGGAGATGATCACGCTGCTCGAAGGAGCCACCCGTAACCGGAGGGTCAAGATCCTGCAGCGGGGTGTGCCGTTCGTGATTCTCGTCACCGGAGTCAACGGGACCGGAAAGACGACCTCGATCGCCAAGTTGGCTCAATATCATCGGAACTTCGGCCGCACGGTCATGGTTGCCGCCGGGGATACGTTTCGTGCCGCCGCCATTGATCAGCTCAAGGTGTGGGGAGAGCGGCTCAACGTCCCGGTGATCGCCCATCACCAGGGTGCCGACCCCGGCGCAGTCGTGTTCGATGCCATGCAGGCCGCCCACAACCGCAATGTCGATGTCCTCATCGTCGATACCGCGGGCCGCCTCCACACCAAGCACAACCTGATGGCGGAGTTGCAGAAGCTGCGGAAGATCATGCAGCGGCAGGTGCCGGACGCACCACAGGAGGTCCTGCTCGTGATCGACGCCACGACGGGCCAGAACGGCCTCGTCCAAGCCAACGAGTTCACGAAATCGGTCGCCATCACCGACATCATGATCTCAAAGCTCGACGGGACCGCCCGCGGAGGCATTGCCTTTTCCGTTGCCAAGGAGATTGGGACGCCGATCACCTACGTTGGCACCGGCGAGAAGGCGACCGACATGGCCGAGTTCCGGCCGGCGGCCTACGTTGATTCGCTCTTCTTCGGTGACGGTGAGGGACTGTAAACGATGTTCGAGACACTCTCTGATCGCCTCAATGAGACATTCGGGCGTCTCGGCAGCAAGGGCCGGCTGACCGAGAAAGACGTCGACAACGCGATGCGTGAGGTCCGTCGCGCCCTTCTGGAAGCCGACGTCAACTTCAAGGTGGTCAAGGACTTCGTCGCCACTGTCCGCGAGCGATCGCTTGGCCAGGACGTCATGCGCTCCCTGTCGCCCGCCCAGACCGCCATCGGTATCGTCAACGAGGAGCTGATCGCGGTTCTCGGACGGGACCAGGTGCCGCTCAACACGCCCAGCAGGCCACCCCAGATCATCATGATGGTTGGCCTTCAGGGATCAGGGAAGACGACGCACTCCGGGAAGCTGGCACTGCACCTTCGCAAGCAGGGCATGAACCCGCTGATGGTCGCCGCCGACGTCTACCGGCCGGCCGCGGTGGACCAGCTCCAGTCTCTTGGCAAGCAGGCGAACCTCACGGTCTACGAAGAGGGAACCCGGGCCAACCCGGTTGACATCGCCTATAACGCCGTTCGCTTCGCCCAGGAGCGCGGTCACAACCCGGTCATCATCGACACAGCCGGCCGGCTCCAGATCGACGAGCCACTGATGCAGGAACTGGTGACGATCCGGGACGAACTGAAGCCGTCGGAAATCCTGCTCGTCGCCGATGCAATGACTGGTCAGGAAGCGGTTGGGGTTGCCCAGACGTTCAACGACCGCCTCGGGGTCACCGGGCTGGTACTCACCAAGATGGACGGAGATGCTCGGGGCGGCGCTGCTCTCTCGATCCGCGCGGTGACCGGCGTTCCGATCAAGTTCATCGGCACCGGGGAAAAGCTCGATGCCCTTGAGCCGTTCTACCCTGATCGTCTCGCTGGCCGGATCCTCGGCATGGGCGACGTGCTCTCGCTGATCGAACGGGCGCAGGAACAAACCGACGACAAGGAGGCCGAACGCCTTCAATCCCGGATGATGAAGGGGCAGTTCGATCTCGAAGACTTTCTCGACCAGTTGCAGAAGATCAAGAAGATGGGTCCGCTCAGCCAGCTGATGGACATGATTCCGGGACTGGGCCAGCAGATGCGCCAGGCCAAGGCACAGATCTCCGACGATGACTACAAGCAGGTCGAAGCGATCATTCGCGGCATGACCCCGTGGGAGCGCCGTCACCCCGAGCGCATAGACCACGCCAGGCGCCGGCGCATCGCCAGGGGGAGCGGGGTGGAGCGGCAGGATGTCAACCGGCTGCTCTCGCAGTTCAAGGACATGCAGAAGATGATGGGGCAGTTCAGCCAGATGGCGAAAAAGGGCAAGATGCCGAGGAACATGCCCTTCGACTTCTAGAAGACGCGGGGCAAGCACTCCAGCTGCTTGCCCTGACTTCTTGACCAGCACGTTTAGCCTATGCTAAATTTGCTCCAGTGAACTTCGATCTCGTGGCCCGGTTGACCCGGCGACGCGGTTTCCAACCCGGCACACGAAGTGTCTCGACAGGTCCTGGTGCAATGGCTGCCGCCGCTCGTGCTCAACCGAATCAAGCGTCTCTCTCGACACGATGGCGACCGCTTCTAGCCCTCGCCGCCGTACCGATCCTCAGCGGATGCGGACGTATCGGCACAGGGCAGGAACTCCCCGATCTCGGTGATCGAACCATTCAGGTGACGGCTACGACGGGGCAGGTCGCCGATCTCGCTCGGGAAGTAGGCGAAAGCCGCGTCGAGGTCACGGCCCTGATGGGTCCGGGGGTGGACCCGCATCTCTTCAAGGCAAGCGAGAGAAACGTCGAGGAACTTATCGACAGTGATGCGATCGCCTACAACGGTCTGCACCTCGAAGGGAAGTTGGGCGAATTACTCGAGCGGTTGAGTGCCCGGCGTCCCGTCTTCTCGGTGGGAGAGGCGATCCCCGAGAATTTCCTTATGTCCCCCGCCGAATTCGAAGGCAATCCCGACCCTCACGTCTGGTTCGATCCGACGATGTGGGCGTACGCGGCGCGCGCGATGGGCAACGCGTTGACATCCCTGGATCCGTCTCACCGGGAGCATTATGTGGAAACGGTCTCGGCGTACGCCCAGGAACTTGAGGAACTCGACCGCTATGCCGGCGAACAGTTCGCCGCCATTCCCGACCAGCAGCGAGTGCTCGTGACAGCACATGACGCCTTCGGCTACCTCGGGCGCCGCTATGGGCTTGAGGTGGTTGGACTCCAGGGCATCAGCACCTCGACGGAGGCTGGAATCAGGGATGTCCAGCGCATCGCCGATCTCCTGGTGGAGCGACGGGTCCCATCGATCTTCGTCGAAACCAGCGTTCCGAGGCGAACGATCGAGGCGGTTCAGGTAGCCACTGCCGATCGCGGCTGGGATGTCACGATCGGTGGCGAATTGTTTTCCGATGCTCTTGGCGACAGTGGGACCCCGGAAGGCACCTATCTCGGCATGTTTCTGCATAACGTGGACACCATCGTCACCGGGCTCAGGGGAGATAATTCGGAATGATCTCAGCGCCGTCCCATTCCATACGTCCAGCTCTGGAGCAGCAGGGGGCACCCTTTGCTGATCCCCCGGAACCGGTCATCACCGTACGTGACCTGACCGTTGCCTATAACGAGTCCC
>DASYVY010000260.1:0-7186 GCA_035936535.1 Thermomicrobiales bacterium
GTCTTCGGGCTTCGCTCCCAGGGCGACTCACCGTACTCCGGCGTCGCAATCGTCGAGAACGATGATGATGAGTCAGAGTTCGAGATCTACCTGGTGAACAACACTCCGGCTCCTGCCGCCACCCCGGAGGCGTAAGGTCGGTTATCCGTCATCTCCCAACATGCCAGGGAACGGGCCGGTACATCGTCGCACCGGCCCGTTCCCTGTTTCGCCGTATGCCGCATCAGGAGCGATCGGTCGCTCACGCTGGAGGCCGCGCCGGGACCGTCCCCGCATGGGGACAGCGGCACCTCCGGGGAGGATCGGATCGAGATTTGCCCCTTCGTCAAATGGGCAATGCGGCTAATCCCGCAAATCACTGATCCTGCCGGGATCGAGCCACTTGGGCAGGGAGATCGTTTCCCGCACGCAACCTCGCTGAAGCGAGCCCGTCTGTCACCAGACGAAATGAGCGGTAGCACGAACAAGAGGAGAACAGGCATCCTCCCCTTCCTGGTGTGGCCCGTTTCTGGCCCTGAACACCAGAAGACGGTTGATCCGGTCACCAGATGATGATCCGCTCCTCGGGCGGCAGGTACATGCCGTCTCCCTCGGTGATGTCGAATGCCTCGTAGAACTCGTCCATGTTCTGGATCGGGAGAACAGCCCTGACCTGGCCGGGCGAGTGCGGATCCGTCTGCACCTGCGTCTGGAGGGCCTCGTCACGAATCTCCTCGCGCCAGACCGTCGCATAGGCAATGAAGAATCGCTGTTGCGGCGTCAGGCTGTCGAAATCGGTGATCGCGACGGGGCTGGCCTGGGGCGAACCGGCAACTTCATCGACGACTGGCGTGGCCATGGGCGTCGCGCCAAGCGGACTGGTGACCGGCGTCCCCGCCAGCTCCTGCTCGGGCGAGCCGGTCAAGCTTGTAATAGGGCTGGCGACCGCACCCGCATCCCCCTGGGCGGCGATATAGATCTCGAGCGCATCATAGGCGACCTGAACGCCGCCGAGATCTGCCACGTTCTCCGTAACCGTGAACTGCCCGTCGACATTGACGCCCGGAAGCACCTCGACAGCGCCGTACTGACCGACCACGAGCTGGTTCAGCTCCTCGAACGCGGCGAGATCCTCTTCCGACCACCAGTTGCTGAGGTTGCCCTCGGCATCGAACTGGGCTCCCTGAAGATCGAATCCGTGGGTGATCTCGTGGCCGATCACCGCCCCGATCGCTCCGAAGTTGGAGGCCGCGTCGGCCTCATAGTCGAAGAACGGGGCCTGGAGAATACCCGCCGGAAAGACGATCTCGTTGGCGGTCGGGTTGTAGAAGGCGTTGACGACCTGTGGCGGGACGGGCCATTCCGACCGGTCGACCGGTTTGCCGGCCTTCTCGAGGTTGCGGCGGGTGTCAGCGTTGACCGCACTCAGGAACGACTCGAAGTACGAATCACCGATCTCGACCGCCTCGTAACTCTGCCAGGTGTCGGGATAGCCGACCTTGACCGCCATCGCGTCAAGCTTCTCGAGCGCGACCTTCTTGGTCTCGTCGGTCATCCATGCGTTCTCTTCGATCCGGACGCGGAACGCGGCGATCAGGGAATCGACAAGCGTCGTGATCTGCTGCTTGGCCTCGGGTGGGAAATATTCCGCGACATAAAGCTGACCGATCGCTTCTCCAACCATCCCGCTGGTCTGGTCGAGGGTTCGCTCCTCTAGCGGCGACTGCTCCTCGACGCCGCTCAGGACACCACCCTGGAACTCGAAGGCGGTCTGGCCGATGTCCTCGCCGAGGAAGTCGGCGAAGCTCCAGTAGACCTCCAGCTTGATGAAATCCTTGAGAACCTCGATCGGGGTGTCCTTGACAATCTGGTCGAGTGCCTGGAGATAGCGCAGCTCGGTGACGATCAGCGTATCGACACCGGTCAGCCCGAGCTCCGCCATGTAGCCGTCCCAGTCCATCTCCGGATAGGTCGCGCCGAGCTCTTCCAGGGTCATCGGGTTGTAGGACAACGACGCGTCCTGCTGTTCCTCCTGGGTAAGGGTCGGTTCGGCCAGCCGCTCTTCCAGAGCGTAGACGGCCTGTGCCGCCGATGCGGCCCGGGTTTCGTCGTAGCCGCCGTACTGGAGGAACTCCGCGAGTGTCGCGATGTAGGCCTCCCGGATCTCCGCGTTGCCCTCCTCGTCTTCGAGGTAGTAATCCCGGTTCGGGAGACCGAGGAAGGAGCTGCTCAGGTAGGTCGCGTTGACCGAGCTGTCCTGCAGATCGGAGTAGGCATAGACGAAGAAGAGGCCGGTCAGCCAGGAGAACTCGGCGGTCTGCTGAAATTCATGGAGGCTGGAGAGGTCGGTGATCGCATCGACCCTATCGAGCAGCGGTTGGATGGGCTCGATCCCCTGCCGGTTCCGGGTTTGGATGTCCGTCCCCTGGCGGTAGAGCTCGGCCGCCTTCCACGTATCCGACCCTCGTTCAAGGTTTCCGCTGTTGGCGACCTCGTCGAGCACGGTGAGCAGCTGCTCCCGCGTCAGGTCATCCAGCTCGTTGAACACCCCGTACCGGCCGCGGTCGCCGGGAATCTCGGTCCTGTCGAGCCAGCCACCGTTAGCAAACCGGTAAAAGTCCTCGGCGGGATCGACGGAAAGATCCATGTTCCGCGGGTCGAGCCCGTGCTCGGAGGCGCGCTGGTACGCCGTGGCGGGCGCGAACAGCGAAAGCACGAAGAGTAACGCGAGAATCGAAGACAGCACGGACCGGCGTGTCGATCGCATGGGTCAGGTCCCTCCAACGGTAAACGTTCCGCCGTGTACCGCTTCCACGAGCGTGGGATGTGGATTTACAGGATCTCTGATGTGCAATGTAGGGATCAGGTCACGGGCTGTCAATCGGCGAATAGCGCCTGCCGGGCATAGATTGAAATCCACAATGGAGACGCGCAAGGCGCCATAACGTCGGCCCGGGGAGAGATTGCCGTACGTCCGCGGAACATCGCGTGCGTGGAGACGTTGTGGACCGGCTCACGGGCCCAGCGGATCTGTATAGTCAGGCGTTTCAGGCTGGGCATTCTGGCGTAGACAGGGAGCCATCGGGCCATGGAGACGGATCAGAAGCAACAGGCGGTCTGGGGCATGCACATGGGGCGCCCCGGGGGGGACGCCCAGAGACGGCACCTGAACCTGGCGGAGGACCTGCAGCGGCGAGGGTACGTTGCGATCGGGTGGCCGGATATCGGTGACCTCAGCACGCTTCCAGACGACCGGGCCGCGTTTCGCGAGCAATTCGTCGCGAGCTATGGCGAATCCGTCTCGACCTCGGCGAGCGCCGCCGCGGCCGGTGTACTCTACCGCTTCGTCCACATCCTCCATCTCGGCGACATCATCGTATCGCCGTCACCGCTGGGACGCATCATTCGCGTTGGTCACCTCTCCGGTGACTATCAGTACCTCCCCAGGCTGCTGGAGGAGTATCCCAACGTGCGTGCGGTGCAATGGAGGGCGGAGGTGCCGCTCCAGAAGCTCGGCCAGCAAGCCAGGCTATCGCTCCGCGCGCAACGCTCTCTGTTCCGGATTCTCGCCGGAGAAGCGGAGTTCCGTGCGATCGCCATGCTCAGGACAGACTGACCGCAGGCACCGGTGCAGGACATCACAAGCCGCAAGCCCATGCGGCATGGTCAATGCGTAGGGAGGACGTGTGCGCTCCGTGCCGCGCCGCGAGCGGACATCGCCTGTTCCACTAACCCATATTGCCGGGCGCGCAGCACAAAAGGCTGATGGCGACGTTGTCGAGCACCAGCCTGCGCCTTCCGCGGGTCTTCATGCCTGGACGCATCCGTGACACTCACATTTACGATCTGGTTCATCATCATCGGTGTCCTGCTCATCGGCATGACGATTTCGGGGTCGTTCCTGCAGCGCCTGCCGATGACGACGTCGATGCCCTACCTTCTCGCCGGTATCGCGATCGGCACCTATGGCGTCGATTTCCTGACCATCAACGCGATCGAGGAAGCCGAACTGCTGGAGCGGATCACGGAGATTGCCGTGATCATCTCGCTGTTTGCGGCCGGGCTGAAACTCCGGCTTGAATGGCGGGACACACGCTGGCACCTGCCGCTCCGATTGGCGGTTTTCTCGATGATCGCGACAATCGCCATGATCGCCGCGGCGGGTGAGATCGGTCTGGGGCTGCCCCTTGGCGCGGCGGTCCTGCTTGGAGCGGTGCTTGCACCCACCGATCCGGTGCTGGCGTCCGAGGTCGAGGTTGAGGATGCCCGGGACCAGGATCGCCTCAGGTTCAGCCTGACGGGCGAGGCCGGACTCAACGACGGCACCGCGTTCCCGTTCGTGATGCTTGGCCTCGGTCTGCTCGGAGTGCACGAGATGGGCGATTTCGGCTGGCGGTGGCTGGCCGTCGATCTTGTCTGGGCGATCATCGCCGGGATCGCGGTCGGTGCAGCCCTAGGGACATTGATCGGCCATCTCGTCGTCTGGCTTCGCCGGGAACGCGGCCAGGCGATGGGGCTCGATGAATTCCTGACACTCGGACTGATCTCGCTGTCCTATGGGGTGGCATTGTTCATCCATAGCTACGGGTTCCTGGCCGTGTTCGCGGCCGGACTGGCACTGCGACGGGTCGAAGCCAAACTCACTCCGGGCGACTTCGACAAGGCGGTCGATCAGCTTGCCCATGGTCATGAAGACGAACGCGCAACCGGTCGCGAAACGGCCCCCGTCCACATGGCCGAAGCGATCCTGGGGTTCAATGAAAAGCTGGGTAACCTTGGTGAGTTAGCGGTGGTGCTCCTGATTGGCAGCCTGCTGGCCCCGGAGCTCGTCCCGTGGCAGGCGCTCTGGTTCGTGCCGCTGCTGCTGTTCGTGATCCGGCCGGTAGCGGTGCAGATCGGACTTCTTGGGTCGGAGACTGAGCCGGTCCAGAAGCGGCTGGTCAGCTGGTTCGGGGTCCGGGGGATCGGCTCGCTGTACTACCTGATGTATGCGATCGTCCACGGACTCGAAGGCGACGATGCGGTCATGCTCACGGCGATCACGCTGACGACGATCGCCGCATCGATCATCCTGCACGGGATCACCGTCACGCCGCTGATGACGTGGTATGAGAACAGGTCATCTGGCGGCGCCTCCAAGACAGAGGAACCTGAACCCGCTGCCTGATCGGGTGCATCCCGGGTAGGTGCACCATTGCCTGCCGATCCCGACGCCGCTGCTGGCACAATTGGCCCCTGCGAAATCCGGTGGGGCGAGCACCCAAACGGAATCCTGATGAGATGGGAGCCAGGTGCATCCGCTCGCCGGAATCACCGCGCTGGTCACATGGTCGGCGCCTCTGCCATCATGTTCGGGGCAGGGAGCAACCCAGCGAGCAAGGCGGACATCGAGCAGCCCCACGACGTGCTCACCGCCCACGCCTCACACCATCACCGTTGCCCCGCTCATGATGGCGGGCACGCCGATGGTCCCTCCGACCCCCAGCCGCCGGCTTCCTTCAGCAAGGAGGCGCGATCCCCATGGAAGGTTCCGGCCTTCTCGCCAATCTGGTCATCGCCCTCGTGGCCGCCCTGACGGGAGCGATCATCGCGGCTCGGCTTCGGCAGTCGATCATCCTGGGATACATTCTCGCCGGTGTTGCCATCGGGCCGTTCACCCCGGGTTTCGTGGGCGATGTCGCCACCGTCGACGCGCTGGCCGAGATCGGGATCATCCTCCTGCTGTTTACCATCGGCCTCCAATTCTCCCTCCGCGACCTGTTCCGGGCCGGGAGAGTGGCGACCCTGGGAAGCACCATCCAGGTACTGCTCGTGATTGGCGTCGGCTACGCAGCCGGTGTCACCCTTGGCTGGGACCCACTGGAGGCATTGTTTTTTGGGGCGGTGATCTCCAACTCGTCCAGCACGGTGCTCAGCAAGGTCCTCGGAGAGCGGGGAGAGATGGACGCCCCGCAGGGTCAACTCGCCCTCGCTTGGTCGACCGTGCAGGACCTTAGCACCATCATCTTGATCGTCCTCCTCTCGGCGCTTGCCACCGACAGCGAGGCGCTGTTCGCCGATCTCGCGTTGCAAGTCCTCAAGGCGGCCGCGTTTCTGGCGCTGCTGGTGCCGGTCGGCCTGCGGGTGCTGCCCTGGCTGTTCGAACGGGTCGCGGGACTGCGTAACCGGGAAGTGTTCGTCCTGACGGTGGGGGCTGTGGCCCTCGGGCTGGCCTATAGCGCGTCGTTCTTCGGGCTGTCCCTGGCCCTCGGCGCGTTCGTCGTCGGTGTGGTCGTCAGCGAGTCGGACCTCTCCCACCAGATTCTCGGAGAGATCGTGCCTCTGCGTGACATCTTCGCGGGGCTCTTCTTCGTCTCGGTGGGGATGCTCGTCGACCCGGTGTTCGTTGTGGGGAATTTGCCGCTGCTCCTGCTGACACTGGGACTCACCCTCCTCCTGAAGGGCACGCTGATCGCGGTGCTTGCCTTTGTCCTGGGCACTGCTACCCGGACGGCGGTGTTGACAGGAGTGATCCTTGGCCAGTCGGCGGAATTCTCGTTTCTCCTGGCGCGGGTCGGAAGGGACCTGGATGTCGTTTCACCGACGGTCTTCAGCCTGATGCTGGCGGGGGCCGCGGGCAGCATCGTGCTCCTTCCCACGGTTTATCGCGCTGCGTTGCCGGCCGCTGCATCGCTCCAGGTGTGGCGGCCCTCGCTCTCCGACCATGCATCGGTATCGGAAACCGGTGTCGTGGTGCCGGATCCCGAGCTTCGCGGCCACGCGGTGATCTGCGGGTACGGACGTGTCGGGCAGATCATCGGGCGAGTCCTGCGTCATCGCTTTACGTTCGTCGTGATCGAAGAGGATCCGCACATCGTGCAACGGCTGCGTAGGGAGGGATTCACGGCGGTCCGGGGAAACGCCGCGATCCCGGGTATCCTGGCGCGAGTCAACCTAGAGCGCGCCCGCCTGCTGGTGGTCGCGATCCCGGACCCGGTGGCGACCCGGCAGATCGTCGACGAGGCGCGACGATTCCAGCCCAGGCTCCGCATCATCGCTCGCACGCATAGCGAATCGGAGCGCCGCTACTTGCTCAGCCGCGGCGTGGGAGCGGTCGTGCTCGGGGAGTGGGAACTGGGCCTGGAGATGGGCCAGCATGTGCTACGGGATTTCGGCGTCAGCTCGCTGGAAGCCCAGGCCATCGTGCAGCATCTGCGAGGGCAAGGAG
>DASYVY010000261.1:0-4352 GCA_035936535.1 Thermomicrobiales bacterium
AGGCTTTGTTGCCGGTGATCGAGAGTGTCCCCGCCGTCCGGCCATGGAAGGAGTGTGTCAGCGTGATGACCTCGTGCCGGCCGGTGTAGGCCTTGGCGAGGCGGATCGCGGTCTCGATGCCCTCCGCTCCGGAATTGCCGAAAAACGACTTCGTGAGGTCGCCCGGTGCGATCCGGGCAAGCGCTTCGGCGAGGTCGGCGACGACCGGCACGTGATACAGGTAGGTCGCGGCATGGACAACGTGCTCCAGTTGATCGCGCACGGCGGCGATCACCCGAGGATGGCGGTGCCCGGCGTTGACGACCGAGATGCCGGCGAAGCAGTCGAGGTAAGCGGTGCCGTCAGCGTCCCAGACGGTCGCCCCTTCGGCGCGCTGGATGACGACGGGTTCGACGGAGGCGACAAAGCTGGTATTCACATACCGCTTGTACTTGTCGATCGTGGCGGCGTGGACAGCGGCGTCTGCCTGGGGCGTCTGGGCGACATTGACGGTCTGCATAGCTTGGCTCCTTTCCAGCGGAATCCCTGAAACTTCAAGAGTTCCTGTATATTGGCAGCAACCGCCGGGAAAAGCCAGAGCCTCGGGAAAACGAGTTGATCGTCCCTTCCCTGCCTCGGCCGCTTGCCCGGAAGATCCGTTCCTCAGCGTTCGATGCGGCGCGCACCATCGGCGCTCCGGCTTCCCCATGAGCACACGAGCGTCATGTCGTCTCGATGGCTCGCTCCGGTTGACCGCCTTACGGACGGTGTTCACCATCGAGGGTGTCGAGGTCGCGGCGATGGGCGGCCCGGCGGGCGCCGGGCGAAGCGGTCGTCGCGTCAACGATCGGGACGTTGATCCAGAGAACGGTCGCTGGGGTTCGGGAGTCGTTCCACCAGCGGTGAAGCTGGGTGCTGCGGAAATACAGGGAATCCCCCTCCTGCAGGTCGTACTGGTCCTGCTCTTCCAGCCAGAAGGTGAGCTGGCCGGACAGGACGTAGATGAACTCCTCGCCCGGGTGCGCGTAGGGTTCCTCGCTGCCGCCATTCGGTTGGATCTCGATCCGCTGCGCCTCGATCGCACCGGGCGATGCAATCAGGTCCTCGATCACCACCGCGCCCTGGTTCGCCACGTAGCGTGGCCTGTCCTGCGGGTGCAGCACGCTGCCCTGGCCGGACCGGTAGTCCGAGCTCAGGCCAGGAACCGTCGTGCCGTAGGCATCGGCAAGCTTGAACAGGTTCCCCACGGAGATGCTGGATTGGCCAAGCTCGACGGCACTCAGGAACGAGACCGAGAGCCCCACCTTTTCCGCGACAGCGGAGAGCGAGAGACCGCGGGCATTCCGGAGCGCCCGCAGGCGGCGCCCGAGATCGAGATCCGGCGGGGGGACGTGTGGGCCTTCGCCGTCGTCCGCCATTCCAAGTTCCCGCCGGATCGCGGCCGCGTTGAGCCGGTCCATCCGCCGCAAACGCGCGATCTGGCGAAGGCGCTGGAGGTCACTGGCGGAATAGACCCGGTGTCCGCCGGTAGTGCGCCGGGGATTGATCAGCCGCTCGCGCTCCCAGAGTCGAATCACCCCGCGCGATACGCCGGTGAGGCGGGCGGCTTCCCCGATCGGGTGAAGCATCCCGGATTCATCGCTCTCCGCCCCTTCGCGCACCGCCTGCTCCGTCATTATCGCTCCCATGGTCCTTGCCGTGCTGATCCTCCGCCTGCAATGGTCGCACGTCGCGGCCCCCCTGTGGACCATGCCGCTGCCGTTTCGCCGGAGCCGTTCCGGACGGAACACCGATGCCGGGATTCCGGTGGGGCCTTGTGCGACCGGGGTCCCACGTTGGTCCGCATGACCATGCCGTCATGGCCCAACCTGCCGCTGCCGCGGGGCGCTTGACACGGTTTGGCGGGGTCTGTATCGTACAGGAATCCTGTCAGTTCATCGGAGAAAGGACGCGACGCCGCGTTCGCCAATTGCCGTTTCCCGGTCAGCGGTTACCAGTCTGGAACGAGAAGCAGGGAGAAACGCATGGCAATTCCCGTTCACTCCAGGGTCACGACACTTCGCAACTACATCGGAGGCCGTTGGGTAGGGGCCGAGGCGTCCGAAACGCAGGAGGTGCATAACCCCGCCACGAATGAGGTCCTGGCGCATGTCCCGCTCAGTGGGGCCGCCGATGTCGACAACGCGGTCGCGGCGGCGGCCCAAGCATTTGCCGACTGGCGTGCGACCCCGCCCCAGGAGCGCGCCCGGTACTTCTTCAAGCTTCGCCAATTGCTCGATGATCACAAGGAAGAACTGGCACGGCTGATCACGACGGAGATGGGCAAGACGCTCGACGATGCGCGTGGCGAGATCCAGCGCGGAATCGAGAATGTCGAGACCGCCTGTGGCATCCCGTCACTGATGATGGGGTACGGCCTGGAGAATGGTGCCGCCCGCGGCATCGACGAGGAGGTGATCTTCCAGCCGCTCGGTGTCTGTGCGGGCATCACGCCGTTCAACTTCCCATTCATGATCTCGTTCTGGTTCTGGCCGTATGCCGTTGCCACCGGCAACACCTTCATCCTCAAACCATCCGAGCAGGACCCGCTGGTCCAGCAACGCACGTTCGAGCTGATCGAGCAGGCGGGGTTCCCTCCGGGAGTGATCAACCTGCTCAATGGCGGGCACGATGCGGTCAATGCGCTGGTCGACCATCCGACCGTGCGGGCGATCTCCTTTGTCGGGTCCACCCGAACGGCGGAGTACGTCTATGCCCGCGCCGCCGCCAGCGGCAAGCGCGTGCAGGCGTCCGGTGGCGCCAAGAACGCGATCGTTGTGATGCCGGATGCCAACCTCGACGCCTACCTCTCGACGATCATGAACTCGTTCTACGGCGCGGCCGGGCAGCGCTGCCTGGCGAATTCGCTCGTTCTGCCGGTGGGGGCGGCGCACGAGGTCGCCCGCGAGCGCATCGCGGAGGCCGCTGGGAAGCTGCGGGTCGGCGATGGGCTCGATCCCAACGTGCAGCTCGGCCCGGTGGTGTCCGCCAGAGCCCGTGACCGTATCTTCGCCATGATCGGCGATGGTGTGAAGGAGGGCGCCGAGGCGGTGCTCGACGGGCGGGAGGTTCATGTCGACGACCGGCCAGACGGGTATTTCGTCGGACCGACGCTTCTTGATGGCGTGCGGCCGGAGATGAGGGTCTACGAGCAGGAGATCTTCGGTCCGGTCGTCAGCATGAGTCCGGTCAGTGGACTGGACGAGGCGATCGCGCGGATCAACAGCATCGGGTACGGCAATGCCGCTTCCATCTTTACGGAGAGCGGCGCGGCGGCGCGCACATTCCGAACGGAGGTGGAGACCGGCAACATCGGAATCAACGTTGGCGTGGCCGCGCCGATGGCGTACTTCCCGTTCAGCGGGGCAAAACGCTCGTTTTTCGGTGACCTGCATCCGCAGGGACGGGATGCGGTGCGCTTTTTCACGGAGAGCAAGGTCGTCATTACCCGATGGACGGAAGGGGAATCAGGCGCCGTTACCGGGGTGGGTCGCTAGGTCGCCAGGTCGAATCGCTACCGGACTCGATTCTTCAGGGGGATAGGGACCCGATTCGCGGACGATCCCGTCTGGTCGGGGGAACCCGTTCGTCGCTGACAGAACCAAGGGCCAGGAGGGACGGATCTCACAGACAACAGCGGAGCAACCGAGGGATCGCTCTAGCTGGTAAATAACTGCTGTCCATCAGGCGTTGGGTGGTCGCCCAGCGAACGCAGACCTCTAATTGCCGCGCCTAGTTCCAGTTGGCAATTGGCGTCCGTTCGCTTCTAACCTGCGATCGGCCACCCGAGTGCGGCTGGTATCGTGCGCCGGTCCTCATCATGCGAAGGACACCCATGCACGAACGGTGGGGGCACGGGCAAGCAGTACGCATGCCTTGTGGGAGCGGCGTATGTGCCAAGCATCCTGACCCTGCTGTCCGGCGAATGACCTGACGCGAGCCCACCGATCTGGAGCAGACCTAATGTCACAAGACCTTCTCGAACGGCGGCCACTCGGGCCGCTTGGTGTCGATGTCCCCGCCATCTCGATCGGCTGCGCTCCGCTCGGAAACATGCCGGATACGTTCGATTACGAGGTACCGGAGGAGATCGCCCTGGCGACGATCCGGCGAGCGCTCGAAGGGCCGCTCGATCACCTCGATACCGCCGCTGCCTATGGCGATGGCGAGAGCGAACGGCGGATTGGTCTGGTGCTCCAGGAGCTGGGCGGTCTTCCGGAGGGAGCGTTTCTCCAGACCAAGGCCGGCAAGAGCCCGGATGGAGATTTTTCCGGCGAGATGGTCAGGCGCCGGTTCGAACGGAGCCTCCGGCTCCTCGGGCAGGATCGGATCGA
>DASYVY010000262.1:0-2126 GCA_035936535.1 Thermomicrobiales bacterium
GTAATCCAGCTTGAGCTCGCCCTGGTGAACCTCGATGTTGTGGGAATGGACATGCTGGCCCGGCGCGATCGGCTGCGTTGCGAAGCCGATGATCTGTCCATAGCGGCGGACAGGGTCACCCTCCGCGACGGCGTGGATCGCAACCTTGTGCCCCGGCGGGATCATTTGGGCGATCACGATCTCGGCGTCCTCGGACTGGAGCCGCGTCCGGGGCAGCAGCGGCTGCTTGGCGATCACCACATCATCATTCGGGTTGAGCAGCACCGCCACATCGGCGAGCCGAACGGAGCCGCGCTGAGCCCGGCTGAGCAGAGGGGAGGAAGAGGGGGAAGACATCTGGCGGTCCTTTGCGATTGACAAGGGTGGGATGGCGGTCGGCTTCAGCGGGCGGTCAGGCCGCCGTCGATGGTCATCTGGGCGCCGGTGACATACGCGGCTTCATCGGATGCGAGATAGAGCGCAAGCGGGGCAATCTCATCAGGACGGCCCATCCTGCCAAGCGGCTGGCGGGCATGCAGTTGGGCCCGAGTTTCCTCCACCTCACCAGCGTGATACCGCTGCAGGTAGGACTCGACAAATGGGGTTTCGACCGTGCCGGGGCAGATGCAATTGCAGCGTACCCCCCGGTCGATGTAGTCCATCGCGATCGATTGGGTCATCGAGATCACCGCCCCCTTGGTTGTGCCGTAGGCAAAGCGGCGGGCGACGGCGACCTGTCCGGCCACGGACGCGATGTTGACGATCCGGAGGTCCCGGGGTTCCTGATCGAGCATCCGCGTGATCGCGGCGAACGAGCAATGATAAACCCCGTAGACGTTCACGGACATGAGGCGGGCGAAGTCCTCGGGGGTGGTCTCGGTCAGGGAGCCGACCATGCCGATCCCGGCGTTGTTGACGAGGATGTCCAGGGACCCGGTTTCGGCGGTAATTCGTGCGACGGCCGCCTCGGCGGATTCCAGCCGGGTGACATCCAGATCGACGGCCATGGCCTTGCCACCGGCACCGGCAATCTCGGCGGTGACGGTCTGTGCGGCTGCCGCATTGATGTCACCGATCGCGACCGTCGCTCCCTGGGTTGCGAACAGCAGGGCGATCTCACGGCCGATGCCCGAACCGGCGCCGGTGATGAGGGCGGTCTTGCCATCCAGTCTGAAAACCATCGTTTCTCGTGCCCTCACGAGACGGCGCGAAGCCTTCCCAGCCGTTTCCGACCCTGCCGACAGGTTCAGCTTCTCGACTGACTCCCTGAGCGCACATTGTATACAAAATGGGGCGATCGCGAAAACGCCCTCCTGGTCGCCCACCAGCTTGGCGGACGACCAGGAGGGCGTTGAGGATGGAGCGGATAGTCACACCGCCGTGGCGGAGGCCACCCGGCTGGAGACCAGCGAGCAACTGGCGAACGTTTCGCACCCGCACTCCAGGGTAGACCCGAGCTCCGATCGGATGCGCTCCGACCGGGCGATCTGCTCGTCCAGCTGGGTCATCTTTCGCTCGGCGAGGCGGTGCCATCGCTCGGACGCGGGGATGTCGTCGGGGAACTCGCGAAAGAACTCCCGAAGCTCGGCCATGGAGAACCCCAGCTCCCGCGCCGCGCGAATGACCGCGAGCCGCACGAACACATCCTTCGAGTAGCGGCGCTGCCCACCCTGGCGGGACGGCGGTTCAAGAAGGCCAACGGATTCGTAATAGCGAATCGTCGATGTCGCGAGACCGGCCCGCCTGGCGACCGCTCCAATGGTCAAGGTCTGCATCTTGTCGATCCTGCCGGCTTCTTGACTTCAAGCGCGCGTGAAGGCGTAGCGTACATCAACGGGAACGCTGTCGATTTCCGTAGCGTGAGATGAGAGGAGTCTCCATGGTGGATTCAACGGCTGTCGAGCGTGCTACCTCGACCGTTGCGTGCAAGCCACTGGGTTAGGGGTTCATGCGGCGCAAGGACAATCCGGTTGGACGCTCGACCCACCAGGTTCTGTACGGGCAGACCCGTGTGGCAGCCGCACCGGGCTGCTGCGCCGGGCGGTCGCACCGGGGCCTCCCCCGCAAATGAACGGATAGGCCCATTGATCTGCCCGCTGGAAACCACACCAGACTCTCGATCATGGAGGATGCAACGCGATGAGCGC
>DASYVY010000263.1:0-2330 GCA_035936535.1 Thermomicrobiales bacterium
GCGAGATCACGACCCTGGCAGAGGGCGACGCGGTCGCGATCATCGGCGAGATCGTCGGCGCGGGCGAGGACCGCTGGGTCCCGGTGATCTGCGGCGACAGCCAGGCCGGGTTCATCGCCGCCCGCTTCGTGGGGTCGGCCACCGAGCTTCCGCCGGCTCTGGACGAGACGGTGGTGCCGGACGCCACGGACGCGGTTGAGGGCGCGAGCGTCGCGACCGAGGGCGCTGTCGAGGAACTAGCTTCGACCGAAGAGGGTATCTTGACGGACGAGCCGGTGGTGACCGAGGAACCGGTCGCCACCGAGGCGGCGATAGTCGGGCCCTATCCGGTAGTCGATACCGCTGACAGCGAGGGCACCGGCACCGGGGTCCTCGCTGTCGATGCCGATCCCGCCACGGTCTGGAGCGTGACCCCCTCAACGTCCCCGGACGAGACGTGGTTGCTGCTCGATCTGGGGCAAGTGGTGCCGGTGGCGCGAGTGACCTGGGAGCTGGGCTCTGGCGGATCGCTGCCTCCGTTCGAATTCTGGCTATCCGACGATGGGTCCACCTGGTGGAACGCCGCACAGATCAACGGCTGGAACCTGCAATCCGGCGTGGAGTATGAAGCACCACTCAACCTGTGGACGCGGTACGTGATGATCGTCGTTCCGGATGTCGAGGCGACGGGGCTGGGCATGGTGGGTGGCATTGGCGAGATCCGGATCTGGCCAGCGAATGAGGCGCAAGCGCTGGGGGCGTTGGGCTCGCCGGTGACGCCGGAACCGGATCTTGAACCGACGGAGGAGCCGGTCGAGGAGAGTAGGACCGAGGAACCACCGGTTCTGGAGACGACCGAGGCGCCTCCGGAGGAGCCCGCTCCCGACGAGTCGGAATCCGGCATCCCGCCTGAGGGACCGGAGGAGGAGACGCCTCCGGCGCAGGGTTGACCTGGAGGCGGGGCCTCCCGGGTGCAGTTGTTGGCTGCCTGTACGAACCTCCGAGAGCATTGCTCTCGGAGGTTCGTACGTTCGCGGTTGTGTGCAGGTGCGGCATTGTTGGCAGGACACCATGGAGACATTGACCGCAACCCCGATTCGGGGTAGAATTGCCAGATGATCCGAACAGATGTTCGATTCTTGCAAACGTGCCAATCCGGGTGCATAGTGACCTCACGGAAGAGCATCCTCGCATTGGAAAGGTTGATCCCATGTCAGATCGCGATCGCGCAGTAGACCTGGCCATCGCCCAGATCGAGCGGCAGTTCGGCAAGGGCTCCATCATGAAGATGAAGCCCGGTGAAACCAACCCGATGCAGATCGATGGCATTCCCACCGGCAGCATCGCGCTCGATCTGGCGCTGGGGATTGGCGGTGTTCCGCGCGGGCGGATCGTCGAGATCTACGGACCGGAATCCTCCGGGAAGACGACGCTCGCACTGCACATCATCGCCGAGGCGCAGAAGGCCGGGGGCATGGCGGCGATCGTCGATGCCGAGCACGCGCTCGACCCGGTGTATGCCGGGAAGTTGGGTGTCGATCTGGACACGCTCCTGATCTCCCAGCCGGATACGGGCGAGCAGGCGCTGGAGATCACGGAGACGCTCGTGCGATCCGGTGCGCTCGATGTGATCGTGGTCGATTCCGTTGCCGCGCTGGTGCCGAAGGCCGAGATCGAAGGGGACATGGGCGATTCCCACGTCGGACTTCAGGCCCGCCTGATGAGCCAGGCGCTGCGCAAGCTGACCGGCGCGATCAGCCGTTCCAACACGTGTGTGATCTTCATCAACCAGCTTCGCATGAAGATCGGCGTCATGTTCGGCTCCCCGGAGACGACGACGGGCGGCAACGCGCTCAAGTTCTATGCCTCGGTCCGGATGGATATCCGCCGCATCGAGACCCTCAAGGACGGGCAGGATGCGATCGGCATCCGGGCACGGGTCAAGGTGATCAAGAACAAGGTTGCCCCGCCGTTCCGCCAGGCCGAGTTCGACATCATGTACAACGAGGGCATCTCGGTCGCGGGAAGCGTGCTGGATGTCGCGACCGATCTCGGCATCGTGCGCAAGAGCGGCGCCTGGTTCTACCTCGAGGAGGATCGGCTCGGGCAGGGCCGCGAAAACGCCAAGCAGTTCCTGAAGCACAATCCGGACATGCTGGAAGCGATCCGTGCCCGGATCACGGCCCAGTCCCCGGAGCTGTCGGGGCGGCTGGAATACGCGACGAACGAGAACGGAGCCGTCGATGAGGACGGCGTCGTGCTCGAGCCGGTGGCGACGGCCGGAGCGGCCCGCCGGTAACGCATCCCGCACCCGTATCGGTTCATTAGGAGCCCCGGCGCGTCTCTAGACG
>DASYVY010000264.1:0-10163 GCA_035936535.1 Thermomicrobiales bacterium
GGTGAAAGCCGTCTCCGGGTCCGGCGCATTCACCGGAATCGTCCAGACACTTGGCGCCCCGCGGCTGAGGATAATCCGGCCATCGGGGCCGGGAACCGCCGCGATGCCCTTTGCCACGAACGAAGTGGATGGGTCCTCCACCCGTGCGGTGTTGTTGAACAACCCGACCCAGGTATCCCAATACGTTACCGCGCCGACCCGATCGGTGAGGAACATGTTGCGCATGTCGGCCGTTTCGTTGGTCGCGAAGTTCGGATCGAAGAGCCCGTCGGCGTAGAGCTTCGCGAGCCATTCTAGGACGGGGATGGCCGCCTCGGTCGCGTACGGGATGGTCCGCGCGCCGTCGACCATGACGTACCCGGGCAACACGCCGGCCGAGCTCATGAACGGCTGGATGTCGTAGGTGCCGGCGGTCGAGAGACCGTACGTGTCGGCCTGGCCGTTGCCGTCAGGATCGTTGTCTCGAAAGGCGACCATCATGGTGTAGAGGTCATCGAGCGATGACGGCGCTTCGATACCAAGCACGTCCAGCCAGTCCTGCCGGACCGTGATCATCCGGGACCCTTCGAACTTGTTGAAGACGCTGTAGAACCTGTCCTCCGGGTAGCGGATGAGATCCCATTCGTCCGGAGGAATAACCGTCGGGTTCATCAGCAGCTCGGAGCCGTTGATCTGCTCGGTCAGGTCGGAAAGCACGCCCTGGTCGACGAGGACATCCATCGTGTCCTTGTTGGTGTAGATCAGGTCATACTCGACACCGGCGGAGATGTCCGCCAGTAATTTCTCGTTGTAGTCGGCGGTAGGATGGACCAGCTTAACCTCGATGTTGGTGAGCCGGGTGATCTCTTGGGCGAAGAGTGCTTCCTCCTAGGGGGTCTTGCCACCGACCACCGCACTAAGCATCCGAAGTCGCTTGCCGGTCTGCCCCTGAAGTTTCTGGATCACCGCATCGCTGGCGGCGGCGGCTGCCTGTGACTCCGCCGAGGAGGCAACCGGGGAGCCGGCCGGGGATGCGATGGGAGACGCGACGGGGGATGCCCCAGGCGTCGATTGGGCTGCCGCCTTGCCAAATGCTCCGGCAAGCGAGGCGCCTGATATGGAAACATACGTGCATACGCGAAGGTATGGTCCAGCGCCCCGCGTTTCCGCCTGGTGCTTGCTTTCACCGAACGGCTGAGTTCCCCAGCGCGGCACGCCTCGATGAGTTTGCCGCCCTGGGCGGGCGCTCGTGTCAACGAAAGGTGAACGACACCAAGGTCGAATGTCGCGAAGCGCTTGTGATTGTACACCCGGTATTCCTCAGAGCGGGGTGCCGCTGCGAGCGGGCGGAAACTTGTGCCTGTTCGCTCTGTCCCGGCAGAATGACCGGTGATATTGACAATTCATTGAATGACGCCGATGTTGACAACTCATTCGATGATGCCGGGGGCATCTGGAGAGCAGATGTGGATCAGACATTGGACCAAGTCCCAGTCGGGAGTGCAGAGTCCGCTAAGACTCCGGGCCTCCGTGTCCATGTGCGCTCCCGTTGGACACATCCTCAGCCATGCAACGAGCGTCCACCGAGAAACCCGTTCATGGGTTGGCTGCTCTGGAAGAAGGGTTGGTGGTTGTCTCACTGGCGGCAACACCAGTCGACCGCAGCGGTTCCGTTAGGGCCGGTACCGGGATTCTCGACAGGCGCAGCGTTGTTCTATGGCCGCATTGGCGGCGAGGAGAACCACAGGGCCGGCATGTTCCCGGAAGCCAATGCTCATGTGCGGGCGAACCCGCATGACGGCCTGATGAACGGCGCGACAGAAGGTATCGGTCAGAGTGGATCCGGACCGTCCTGATCGGAACCGTATCCGGGGGGATTCCAGGCCGAGGCACTACGACCTCGTAACGAAAGGCGTGTAGGCATGGCGCGAACTGTCCTTCAACAAGGTCCAGAAGCTGCACGACGTGGTCGTCTCACGATCGGGGTCCCGAAAGAGACGGCACCCGGCGAGAAGCGCGTCAGCCTCATTGCGGAGACGGTGACCCGATTGCTCACGGACGGCGTGGAGATCGTTGTGGAAGCCGGTGCCGGTGAGGGGTCCTCAATCAGCGATGAAGAGTACTCGGATGCCGGCGCCACTATCGTGCCGGATGCGAGAACGCTCTATGAGCGCGCTCAAATGGTGCTGAAGGTACAGGCACCGTTGCATAAAGGTCTGGTGGGTGACGATATTGCTCTGCTGCGACCCGGGACGACACTGGTCGCGTTCCTTGCTCCGCTCGTGAATCATGATCTCGTTCGTGATCTGGCCGATCGGCACGTGACCGCACTCGCTGTCGACGCGGTGCCACGTATTACCCGGGCCCAGTCGATGGATGCACTGTCTGCGATGAGCACTGTCGCCGGCTACAAGGCGGTGTTGCTGGCAGCTAACCATCTGCCGAAGTTCTTCCCGCTCCTGATGACGGCAGCGGGGACCATCGTGCCCGCGAAAGTGCTGGTAATCGGCGCAGGTGTCGCCGGTCTTCAGGCGATCGCGACAGCGCGGAGGTTGGGAGCCGTGGTCGAAGCCTATGACGCGCGCCCTATCGTGAAAGAACAGGTCGAGAGTCTTGGGGCCAAGTTTGTCGAGATCGATACCGGCTCCAAGGACGCTGAAGCGGCCGGTGGGTACGCGAGAGCAGCGACAGAGGAAGAGCTTCGGCTCCAGCAGGAGGGTCTCAATACCCACGTCGCGAAGTCTGACGTGGTCATTACCACGGCGCTGGTGCCGGGCAAGCCGGCGCCGAAGCTGGTTCCGGCATCGGCGGTCGCCTTGATGCGGACAGGCAGCGTGATCGTTGACCTGGCTGGTGAGGCGGGCGGCAACTGCGAGCTGAGCGAGCCCGGCGAGACGGTCGTTCGTGAAGGCGTGACAATTCTCGCCCCGCTCAATATTCCGAGCATGATGCCGGTTCACGCCAGCCAAATGTACGCGCGCGTGATCCAGAATTTTCTGGGGCTGCTGATCAAGGACGGCCAGGTGAATCTGGATCTGGATGACGCCATCATCAAGGGCATGTGCATCACCCATGACGGAGATGTGATCCAGGAGCAGACGCGGCAGATCATGAATCTCGGGCCACTGGAGGTGCCCGCCGCCCGGGCCTCGGCAGAACCCGGGATCCCGGCGGAGACGGACAGTGGTCCGCGCGACGACTTGGTTGAGGTCGATTCCACAATTGACGACGGCGAGACCCGGACGGTCGTTGCTGATCCGGGAGAAACGCATGAGAATCGAGCGTCCTGAGCCCAACGCTCCTGACAGAGACGGGAGACGGCCAGCACGTGTCCGAGCAGGGGATTATCGGAATAGGATTGATCAAAGGAGGATTCGGTCTTGAACACTGACATCATGCTCGGTGTCTATATATTGACCCTCGCTATTTTCTTGGGAGTGGTGTTGATCATGCGGGTGCCGTCCACCTTGCATACTCCACTCATGTCAGCAACGAACATGATCTCGGGCATCGTCCTGATCGGCGGAATGATGGTGATCGGATCCGTCGATACCTGGTGGCTCAACGTCCTTGCGTTCCTCGCGGTCGTCTTCGGTAGTGCCAACGTCGTCGGCGGATATGCGGTCACGGATCGCATGCTGAAGATGTTCAAGCAGCGCCCGCCCGCAGCCGAGTCCGGCGGAAAGGCGGGGCGATAGCCATGGTCGATAACTGGCGCGACGCATTCATTGACGTTTCGTATTTCATCTCCGCGGTTCTGCTGATCATCGCGTTGAACCGGCTCGGTTCCCCTAGGACGGCACGGCTCGGAAACCAGCTTGCCGCGGGCGGCATGGCCTTGGCGATTCTTGCCACCTTCTTCCATCGAGATCTGACCAGCGGGTACTGGATCATCCTTTTCGGCATGGTTATCGGTGGCTCTGCTGGGTATGTGATGGCGCAGCGGGTGCAGATGACCGCGATGCCGCAAATGATCGCCATCTTCAACGGCATGGGCGGCGCCACCTCGGCATTGGTCGCCGTGAGCGAATTCCTCGGCCGGGATGAGCTCGGGCGTGGCACCGTGCTGTCGATTGCGCTTGGATGCATTATCGGCTCGATAGCGCTCACCGGGAGTCTCGTAGCCTTCGGCAAGCTTCAGGGGCTGGTGCCGAGCCGCACGACCCTGCCCGGGAATCGCCAGCTGATCACTGGCGGGTTGCTCGGGGGCATGGTCTTGCTGGGGGCGATGACCGTTTTCCTCCAGGTCGGTGCGGCGGCGCAGACCTTCCTCGTCCTTACCTTCCTGCTGGCCCTGGTGGCTGGTGTGCTGCTGGTCATGCCAATTGGCGGCGCTGACATGCCAGTAGTCATCGCCATGCTGAATGCCCTTACCGGTGTTGCGGCGGTCCTAACCGGCTTCGTGATGGACAACCAGCTGATGGTGGTTGCCGGAACGCTCGTCGGGGCATCGGGGATGTTCCTGTCGTTACTGATGGCACGGGCCATGAACCGCTCGGTTGCCAAAGTCCTGTTCGGGGCATTTGGGGCGGCGAGTGGGGCGACCGGTTCCGGCACGGCGACGGTGGAAGACCGACCGATTAGGGAGGTCACACCGGAGGATGCGGCGGTGTCGTTAGCCTACGCCGATCGCGTGATCGTTGTTCCGGGATATGGGCTTGCCGTCGCGCAGGCACAGCATGCGGTCCAGGAGCTGGCATCGGTTCTTCAAGAGCGGGGGGTTGACGTCCGGTACGCGATTCATCCCGTCGCTGGACGGATGCCGGGGCACATGAACGTTTTGCTTGCGGAAGCGAACGTTCCCTACGACGATCTCTATGAGATGGAGCGGATCAACGAGGACTTCACGAAGACGGACGTTGTGCTGGTGATCGGCGCGAACGATGTCACCAACCCCGCAGCCCGGGATGATCCTAATAGTCCGATCTATGGAATGCCAGTCCTCCGGGTCGACGAGGCGGAGCGGGTTATCGTGCTCAAGCGCGGCATGAGCCCTGGCTTCGCCGGGGTTGAGAACGCCCTCTTCCATAACCCTAAGACGTCGATGCTCTTCGGGGACGCAAAGGACTCACTCGGCAAGCTGACAACCGAGGTCCGTGCTGCCTAACAATGGGGGCTGCGGCTGCTCTCTTTCCAGGCACCACATTGCGTCGCTGTCTGCCAGGAGCGTTGAATTCCATGGCATCGCGACCGCGTTGAGTACACAAGACAGGGGCTTGTCTGGTGGCCTAATCATCTGAAGCTGGCCAAGGTATCCGGATGGTAATCGAGGGGGAAACACAGTATGGTTCGTGTCGGGTAAACGAGCGCGGACGCTCCCGTTGGGCTAGGTGAAATGCCGCAGACCCAAAGCGGTTCAGACGCTTGTATTGCCGCCCCTGAATCAGCCAACAGTGACTGACATCGTCACGTGTTTGATTGTCGCCCCGAAAGTCTGTCCGCTCGATCGACTGATATTTCCATTCCCGAACGACATGAAGAGTCCGGGTGATGGGCTCATGAATCTACCAGACGGAGCATCGCGTGGTTTCAGTGAAGTCTCAGGGGTCAGCCGTACCGGGAACACCGGTCGATGACGTACCGCTTACCAATGGTGTGGCGGTTGACCAGTTCGTCTCCGTCGCGGACACGATCCAGCCGAGGGTAACGTCCAAGGGACGGCCGCGGGTCGTCGTCGTCGGTGGCGGGTTTGCCGGCCTAAACGTCGTCAAGAGCCTCACGGATGCGGACGTTGACATCACCTTGGTCGACCGGCGCAACCACCACCTGTTCGCGCCGCTGCTCTATCAGGTAGCGACGGCGCAGCTCTCTCCAGCCAACATCGCGCAGCCGATCCGCGGCATCCTGAAATACCAGCAGAACGTCAAAGTCCTGATGGACGAGGTCACGAACATCGATCTCGACCGGATGCAGGTCGACTTGGCCAGTACCACCTCCCTGGCCTACGACTACCTCGTGGTTGCCGTCGGCGCGACCCATTCTTACTTCGGTCATGATGAGTGGGCGGAGGATGCCCCGGGCCTGAAGACACTCGAGGATGCGCTCACTATCCGCCAGCGCATCCTGCTGGCGTTCGAAGAGGCGGAGCGGGAGCACGACCCGGGCAAGCACCAGGCACTGCTCACATTCGTCATCATCGGCGGCGGCCCGACCGGCGTCGAATTGGCCGGTGCGATCGGAGAGATCGCCCACCACACGCTGCCGCGCGAGTTCGACCATATCGACCCCCGCGACGCGAGGATCATCCTCCTGGAGGGCCTGCCGCGCATTCTGCCGATGTTCCCGGAGAAGCTTTCTGAGCGCGCCAGGATGGATCTCGAGAAGTTCGGGGTCGAGACCCGCACCAACTCCCTGGTCACCAGCGTCGACGATGATGGAGTGAACATCGGTGATGAGCGTATCGATGCGAAGACCCTCATCTGGGCTGCGGGCGTCCAGGTCTCGCCGTTGACCCGGTCGCTTGCGGACAAGGTCGAGCTCGACCGTGCCGGTCGAGTGCCCGTGGAGCGGGAGCTGCACATTGCCGGCCATCCAGAAGTTTTCGTGGTCGGCGATGCCGCCAGCGCCAGGACGAGTGAGGGCAAGCCATTGCCGGGCGTGGCGCCGGTGGCGATGCAGGAGGGGCGCTGGGTCGCCCAGAACATTATGAGGGCCATGGCTGGCCAACCGTATGAGAAGTTCGAGTACAGCGATCGAGGGAGCATGGCGACGATCGGCCGCAATCAGGCGGTGGCCGAGATCAAGGGGCGCCAGTTTGCCGGCTTTCCGGCCTGGCTGATGTGGGCGCTGGTCCATGTCGCCTATCTGGTCGGGTTCCGCAATCGAGTGCTCGTGTTGGCGCAGTGGCTGTTTGGTTACTTCCGCTACAGCCGGCAGGCACGGTTGATCACTGGTGAGAAGGCCCCATCCAAGGTCTGAACACCGATCAGGTCCAGAGTGAGACAGATACTGGAACGGCCCGCGCACCTGCGCGGGCCGTTCCGGTGTCTGTCGTGACCATGTAACCGGCGAGCGGCTATGGGTAATCCTGCGAGTCGAGCGGGTCCGTTCCAGCGGCGACCTCGTTGGAATCATTGACGGTGTCACCGTCAGAGTCGCCATTTCCGGGATCGGTGCCGAAACGCTCCTCATCTGCGTCGGTCAACCCGTCTCCATCGGAATCGACATTGCTGACCGGGGCAGGCTCCGGGATTGACTCTTCGGCGGGTTGCGCCTGAGGTCCATCCTGGATCAGCGGGTTGGTCCCATTGGCGATCTCTGGGCCATCGATCGCCCCGTCTCCATCCGTATCGGCGACCACCGGATTGGAGCCGATCGTATACACCTCATCTCCATCCCGCAATCCATCGCCATCGGTGTCGGGATCGAAAATATCCGTGCGGTACACGAATTCGCCGCCGTCGTACAGGATGTCCCCGTCCGTATCCAGATCGTTGGGATCGGACCCGATCTCCCTTTCCTCGGCATCGGTGAGGCCATCGTCGTCAGCGTCGGCCTCGTCCGCTGGGGCAATCGTCGCGCCCGGCCGTGGTGAAGGTGGAAGTGTAGCGCCCGGCTTAGGAGAAGGCGCGATCGTCGCGCCGGCTTGAGGCTCTGGCGTCTCTGGGGTGCCGGCAGGGGTTGCCGCGGCGGCAATTGGTGTCGCCACGGGGGAGGTGCCTGGTGTCGCCACAGGAGTGGCAACCGGTGTCACGAACTCCTCGAACCCGATCACCGCGCCGACATAGGCGGCGACGAACGCTGATGCTTCCGTCTCCGTGGTGAGCGTCAACTCTCCGTCAAATGCACCGGCCTCGCCCTCTGCCAGCGTCACGGGTTCACCGCCTTCAGCGGCAACCGTCACATTGCCGATGCTGGCGAAGACGAGCGTCTGCCCAGCCCCGGCAGCAAGCCGGGATTCCTCGCCGGTGGCCAGTACATCCCGCACGAGATCGAGGTCGCGAACTCCTGCCTCGGGAACAAACGGGTCGCTGGCGAAGGCTTCCTCGCCGGTGCTCGCCCCACGGGTCGCCGGGGTCAGCTCAATGAAGGTGAACTCGTCCGGTGGGCCGAACGTGGAAAGCTGTACGGTTTGACCAGGGGCCAGAAAGGTCGCTTCGCCGTTGGCGACCCGCACGCGGGCACCGGTGGTGAGGTCGGTGACGAGCAGGGGTGTGGCGCGGGCCAGCACGAAGGTGGGATTGGCGATGGTGACCGGCTCCGACCCCGCCTCGGCGATGAAGGTGCTCACTCGCCAGACGCTGTCGCTTGTCGGCACGTCGACCACGCCCTGAGCGATCACCGACGCGTCGTTCTGGGCGGGGGAAGGTCCCGCCGGACCAAGCGCCTGCCCCATCGCACCGGCTATCGAGAGGACGGCGATCATCGCGCCCGCGACAAGCGCGAAGAGCGGCCTGCGGGAAATGATCAAGCGGGCTGGTGACGTGGACATGGTGCGGTGTCGCTCCTTCGCGGAGGCCCTAGGGGGAAGGCCGAGAATCGGCACATGTGCTTCCGCAACCCTACGCATCAGGAACGGCAGCGTCAAACCGGCAGGAGGGCTCCGGTACGAGAAGGCAAAGTGAACAGGACGCATGCAGGGGCCGGCTTCCCGCGAACCCAGCATGGGGAAAGCAGGGTGCTGAACAGGCAAGAGCACCGGCACGGTTGCGTGCCGGTGCTCAATCGTCCTGCCCTGATGGGCAGCTGTTCTATGTTCTATTTGGTGGCGGCGTCGTAGTTCCTGCCCGCGACGTCCCAGTTCACGACGTTCCAGAACGCCTGGAGATAATCCGGGCGCTTGTTCTGGTACTTGAGGTAATAGGCGTGCTCCCAGACATCGACGCCAACGACAGGGGTCTGGCCATCCGTCAACGGCGAATCCTGGTTTGGCGTGCTGACAACGTCGAGCTGGCCGGAGCCATCAACGACGAGCCAGGCCCATCCTGAACCGAACCGGTTGGCACCAGCGGTGTTGACCTTTTCCTTGAGCGCATCGAGTCCGCCGAACGTCTGATCGATCGCGCTGGCGAGCGCACCGGTCGGGGCTGAGCTGCCGCCAGGCGTCAGGAGCTCCCAGAAAAAGGAGTGATTGACATGCCCGCCGCCATTGTTGCGGACCGCGGTCTGCTTGTCCTGCGGAAGCTGGTTGAGATTCCTGATGAGCTCCTCGGGAGTCTGATTTTCGTATTCCGTCCCGCTGACGGCATCGTTCAGCTTTTGCACATACGTTCCGTGGTGCCTGTCGTGATGGATCTCCATCGTTTGGGCGTCAATGTGCGGCTCGAGGGCATCGAATGCGTAAGGGAGTGGGGGAAGCTCAAACGCCATGATCGTCATATCCTCCATAATGATTGTCTGTCATCGGCTTGAACGAAACGCGGCCCCGCTGGACGGGTGGCCCCAGTTTCGATCACTGCCGAGATTCTCGCAAGCCGCCGGCCATCACCCAAATGGCCGGTCGGCGGCGGCTGTCGCTGGACGGAGTCGCGGGAGAGCCCTTGACAGGGGCGTAGCCGCCCGTCTACCCTGATCGCGTTATGGACAACGACCAACCGATCCAACCAGTTCAAGACTCAGCTCACGGCCTGGCTGCCCCGGCATCCGGCGGTTTCGCTGTGTCCTATCTGTACTGGTTTACCGACCCCCCGGCTGCGCTGGCGGGGCGATTGGGGTGCCTGGAGCACTGATCGCCACAACAGCACAGCAGACGAGGGGGAACCGAGGCACCAAGCCTCGGTTTTTTGTTTGTAGAGCCGCGGTCCAAAGCCTGGCGGACCGACAGCATGGTGCCAAACGTTTCCGGATTCGAGCCTCGGCCGAACAGACAGGAGAACGCAATGCTCATCACGGTTTCCCAACACGCGCCGGCATCCACCAGATCCGCCATTCTGCTTGCCGCCGCTGAAGCCGGGCTGCGAGCGCAAACCATGGAGGATGGACTTGGAGGAGAGGTGATCGCCGTTGCCGGTTCCCTGTCGATCGAGCCGCTTGAGCTTGCCGGGATCGAGCGGGTGGAGGCGGTGCACAAGCCGTACATGCTCGCCAGTCTCGAGGCGCGGTCGCGGAGCACCGTCACGGTTGGCAATGTCGTCATCGGCGGTGGCAAGCCGGTTACGATCGCCGGTCCATGCTCGATCGAACCCGGTGATGGCCTGGTCGAGATCGCCAGGTCGGTCAAGGCAGCCGGCGCCACGATACTGCGC
>DASYVY010000265.1:0-3163 GCA_035936535.1 Thermomicrobiales bacterium
CAGGCGGCCTTGACGAAGAACTCCTGCCCGCCGAAGGTCCGCGCGATGCAGGCGATGCCCGGCGAGAAGCCCCCGTGGATCGGAGTCGTGGTGACGATCGGGTCGCCGAGCGCGCGGTCGATCTCGCCGGCGACATGTGCCGGCAGCGCGTTCCATCCCAGGCGCTGCCCTCGGGCCTGGGGAACCGGCGGCATGTCGTCTGGAATCTCCATCGGGGCGACCTCGTTGCTGGGCGCGGATGATCACAATGGACCGCGTTGTGGGGCAGACACATGGGTCTGTTACATGGTGCGGCTGCCTCGGGTGCGGGTCCGGATGGTCCCCCTACAAACGTACGGCACCTTCTGGTTCGCTAGCCAGGGCCGTGCCAGCCCGGCGGCAGGGTCACGATCCGCTTCGCGGCGCGGATCGCCCCGGCGGCGAAGGCCCCCCGATTGTACGCGCGGTGGCTGATCCGGATCTCCTCCTCGCCGGAGGCGAAGATGACCTCGTGCTCGCCCGCGTTGCCGCCACCGCGCACGGCGTGGATCCCGATCTCGCCCCTTTGGCGCGGCGAATGCCCCTGCCGGCCATGCACGAGCGGATGCTCCCGGCCGTTATCCGGGAGCCCGGACCGGATCGCGTCGACCAGCGCGAGCGCGGTGCCGGACGGGGCATCGACCTTGTGCCGGTGGTGGGCCTCGATCAACTCGATGTCATAGCCCTCCAGTGCCCGGGCGATCTCCGGAAGGAACCGCAACAGGGTGCCGATCCCGGTGCTCATGTTCCGCGCGTACCAGACCGGGATTCGGGCGGAGACAGCCCGCATCGAGGCTATCTGCTCCGCCGTCAGCCCGGTCGTCCCGATCACGGCGGGGATGTTCGCCGTTGCCGCCTGCCGGGCGGTCTCGACCGATGATGCCGGGGTCGAGAAATCAATCACCACGTCGATCAGCGGCAGCAGGCCGGCCAGCGACTCATGAACCGCGATGTCCGGGGGTGGGCGGCTGGCGGCGTTCCCGGGGCGCAGCGTGCCGCCGATGACGCGCACCTCGGGGTCGCTCTCCGCCGTGGCGATGATCTCCCGGCCCATCCGGCCAGCGATGCCGACGATCCCGAGGCGGAGTGGCTGGATGCCCGGCGCTGGCACCTGGTGAGCCATCAGGCCGCGACCCCGGTGGCAGCGTGACGCAGCCAGGCAGCTTCCTCGCCGTGGATCACGCGATCGGCGGTGTGCGGGCAGGCGAGCAGGGCCTCGAACACGCGCTGCCGGGAGGACGCTTCGAGCGGGACGAGCGGAAGCCGGACCTCCGATGTGGCCAGCCCGAGCAGCTCCGCCGCCGCCTTGACCGGCACCGGATTGGTCTCGACGAACATCGCGGCGCAGAGGTCGAGCAACTCGTGATGAATAGCGCGGGCGTTGGTGAAGTCACCGGCGAGCGCGGCGGCGGTCAGGTCTCGCATCGCGCGGGGGACGATGTTGCCGACCACCGAGATCACGCCACGGCCGCCGACGCTCATGATCGGGAGCGTGAGCGAATCGTCGCCGGAGAGCACCGCAAAGGCGGGATCGGTCCGCCGGACGATCTCGCTGGCGCGATCGACATCCCCCGACGCCTCCTTGATGCCGATCACCGTCTCCAGCAGTGCAAGCCGGGCGACCGTCGCCGGCTGGATATCGCTGCCGGTGCGGCCGGGGACGTTGTAGAGCACGAGCGGTAGATCGGACCGCTCGGCGACATAACGGATGTGTTGGTAGAGCCCTTCCTGGGTCGGCCGGTTGTAGTAGGGCATGACGATCAGGGCGGCGCTGGCGCCGGCCCGCTGCGCGATGTGTGTCCGGTCGAGCGTCGAGGCGGTGTCGTTGGTGCCCGTGCCGGCCATGACCGGGACGCGATCGGCCGCCTGCGCGACCACGATCGTGATGATGCGGGCGTATTCGTCGAGTGTGAGGGTAGGTGTCTCGCCGGTCGAGCCGCAGGCGACGAGGCCATCTATGCCGCCGGCGATCTGCATCTCGACGAGCGCGCGGAGGGCGGGTTCGTCAATCGCGCCGTCGCGAAAAGGAGTGATCAGGGCGGTCCAGGCGCCGCTGATGTCGAGCGTGGAAGTGGTCGAACCGGTTGAGGCAGTTGTGACGGTCATGCTCATGGTGATGGTGTCTCCATCCGGCGGGCGCCGGGATGCCGGGATTTCAGGAACGGAAGGTATCGAAGGGAACAATCCTGAAAGCCTGAAGCGGACGGGCGCGAAGACCCGGAACGCCTCAGGCGCGGCGTTTGGAGACGATCCCCGTGACGGGGGAGGTGACGAGTAGAGCAGGCTCCCGATATGGGAATAGGATGGGGAACGAACAGGACATGTTGTGGGCACCTCCGACGGCAAACACGCTGCCCCGTCCCGGTGATCGGGAAGGGCCAGGCGTCCATTCGGGGATGACCGCCTGCATGCGACGGGACCAATTGCCGCCCCGAGCATATAAAAACACCGCCATCCCCCTCTGACCGGGGACGAGCGGTGTTGGGCCCGTGGTACCACCCCTGTTTGCCGCGACCTTGCGGCCGCCGACCTCATTGCACGGCGACACCCTTGATGCCGGGATGTGGTGGTCCACGGCGGGTACGCGATGCATCGGCCCTGTAACGGGAGCCGCTTTCCCGGAACTCCGGGAACCCGTCGCCGCCTACTGTACGGAGGTCTTTGGCATCCGTGGTTCGGGGCGCTGCTCGAGGGTCTTGTTCGCTGGCATTCCTGATCCCGCATCGCAGCAATCGCGGTTCTCTGCATCCACCCTGCCAGGTACTCGTCCCTGTCGTCGCGAGTGACTCTTCGGTTGTGATTGTGCAGGGTAGGGGCTCACGGAAAAGCTGTCAAGGGGCGGTGCGCTATGATGCTGGTACGAATGGTGTGCCGGGGAGGCGGGTGAGTTGGCGATGATCGCATTGATCGAGGACAACCGGGAGGCGATCGCTGAGCTGTGCGAGCGGTACGGCGTGCGGCGGCTCGCCGTGTTTGGCTCAGCCGCGAAGGGAACGTTCGACCCCGCAACGAGCGACATCGACTTCCTGGTCGATCTCGGCGACTACGACGACCGGGTGGGCCGTCGGTACATGCGGCTGATCGTCGGCCTGGAGGACTTGCTCGGGCGGAGGGCGGATGTGACGACTGTCCGGGCAGTGAAGAG
>DASYVY010000266.1:0-1591 GCA_035936535.1 Thermomicrobiales bacterium
CGGATGCCGGACGAGAGCGAGGAGTGGGAAGTCCTTGGCAAGACATGGTCCCGGTTCGATCACTGGCTCGGCGATCTGGAGCAGCGCACCGTCTCGGTCAATTTCGGTTCGTTTCTCGGTGGCGGCACCCTGCGGAAGATCGGCATGGCCGAGCGCATGGGTGACCCGTCGCCGGTTGAACTGTCCGCGATGACGCAGGCAACCGCCGACGCGATGGAGGACGGCGCGTTCGGCGTCGCGACGGCGCTGATCTATCCGCCGAACGCATTTTCCGGCACCGACGAGCTGTCGGCGGTGATGTCGGTGGTCGCCCGGTACAACGGCGTCCACATCACCCACATTCGATCCGAGGGGGACGAGATCTACGAGGGGCTGGCCGAGGCGATCGAGATTGCCGAACGCTCGGGTGTGATCACCGAGATCTATCACCTCAAGGCGGCCGGGCAGCCGAACTGGCCGAAGATGGCCACGGTGATCGAGCGGATCAACGAGGCGAGGGCGCAAGGGATCGACATCGGGGCCGACATGTACCCGTATGATGGCTCCGGCACGGGACTGGAAGCCTGCCTGCCGCCGTGGGCGGATGAAGGGGGCAAGCTCCACGACAACATCCGGAACCCGGAGATGCGGGCGCGGATCCTGGAGGAGATGCGGAACCCGACGACCCATTGGGAAAACCTGGGCGCGCGATCCGGTCCGGAGAACGTGATCCTCGCCCAATTCGGCAACCCCGCGAACGCGCGTTTCCAGGGCATGCGGCTGGCAGAGATCGCGGCCGAACTCGACGTCGATTGGCACGAAGCGGCGCTGATCCTGCTGGAGCGGGAGGGCCACAACATCTTCTCGATGTTCCTGGCGATGAGCGAGGACAATCTCAAAATCCAGTTCCAGCAGCCCTGGATCAAGTTCGGGACGGACGCCGGCGGCATCGACCCGGAGCGCGACGCGGCTGCCGGGCTCGTGCATCCCCGTGCGTACGGCACCTATCCGCGCATCCTCGGGCGGTACGTTCGCGAGCTGGGATACATGACCCTGGAGGACGCCGTCCGCAAGGCGAGCTCGGCCGTTGCCGACCGGCTCGGGATCCGGGACCGGGGCCTGCTGCGGGATGGCATGTGGGCCGATGTGGTGGTGTTCGATCCGGAGACGGTGATCGACCGGGCGACGTACACCGATCCCCACCACCTCTCGGTCGGCATCCGCGATGTGTTCGTCAACGGCAGCGCCGTCCTCCGGGACGGCACGCACACCGGCGCCCACCCGGGCAGGCGGGTCAACGGCCCTGGCTACCGGCAGGGGCTGGAACGGGGGGCATGATTTCGCCGCTGGGACTCTCATGGTTCTGCGGCGAACGCTCCGGCTTTTCGCAGGGGAGACCCTGGGATCCCCGTGGTCTCCCGGCATTGGCGTCGAAAGGACCACGGCCGGGGCTGGGGGTCATGGAACGGCGCACGATGCAGCTGACGGGGCGTCCCTTACGACTTGGCGGGATGGCGGCCGTATACTGATGGGATGATGCCGAACCGAGACACCCCCCACGCCTACGATCCCGACCGCGGCCTGCAAGGGGCCGCGTCCGCGTTCTTTCCAG
>DASYVY010000267.1:0-3172 GCA_035936535.1 Thermomicrobiales bacterium
GATGCTGGCATGGTGAGAATATTATGGAACCCTCCGCTTGAGCTCTCAGTGGATGCCTGGGCCTGGCAGCTGCTTGAGGTAGCAGCCCGGGATCGTCCCCAGCGGGTGTTTATCGACGCCCTCACCGATGTCCAGCAGTTCCTTCCGGACTCCCGGCGCGCCTCCGCCTTCGTCGCGGCCTTGACGAACGAGCTTCGCAGCCTGGGCGCGACCGCGCTGCTGTCGATGGAGCTCGATGCGTACAGCGACGATAATCTGATTCCGCCGGTGCCATTCGTGTCCGCCACGTTGGACAACGGGATCCTGCTCCGCCATGTCGAGCTGCATTCCATGATGCGCCGGCTGATCTCGGTGCTCAAGGTCCGGCAGGCCCCCTCGGATCCTGCGATCCGGGAATTCACCATTGACGGGCAAGGCATTGAGATTCACCAGCCATTCACGGTGACAACCGGGTTGCTGACGGGCCAGGCCACCACCGCCGGGTCCGCGGAGCCAGGCCCCGATCGCTAACCCTGAAAAAGCCGAAGAGAACGTCAGTCCGGGCTTTGTCGCGCACCGCTTGCTGCCAATGCCCGGCCGATTGAGGCAGACCAACGCTCCTGAGCTCGGCGAGCGATCTCCAAGGTCGTGGTACGTGTCCTGCTTTACGCAAGCCGGGACCGCATTGTGGCGGTACGACATTGCAGGTGCCGCACAGGCGGCTCCGCAGGAGGCACAACATCATGGATTCGATGATCAAGGGGCTTTTCGGCGGCGACGATGACAACGACGATCGGCGGTCACGGGCGAGCGATTTCATCTCTCGCTACGAGCAGGGCCCGATCGATCAGGGCTACGACGAGAACGAGGCCTACGAGCAGTTCCAGCGCGTTTCGCAGCACGCGGACCCGGACACGATCCATCGCGCCTCGGAGCAGGCATTCTCGCGGATGGACCCGATGCAGCGGCAGCAGTTCGCGCAGTACCTGCAGCAGCAGGGCGGTGGCCAGTTCTCCGGGGGCATGTCCGATGATCCGCGCCAGATGGCCGGCATGGTCTCGCAGATGCACCGGCAGAACCCGAGTGGGCTTGCCGGCCTGTTCGGAGGCGGAGGCAGCGGCGGCGGTGGTGGCATCGGTGACGCGCTCGGCGGCCTTCTTGGTGGTGGCAGCGGCGGCGGTGGCGGCTTCCCCGGAGGCTCGCTCGGCAAGGTCGCCATGGGCGGCATCGCCGCTTATGCCATGAAGGAACTCATGGGCGGCGGCGGTAATGACAACGACAACAACAACCGGGGCCGACGCCGCTCCGTGTAACGGAAATTATCTCCTGATCAACGCGCCGCCCGTTCTCCAGAGTGGAGAACGGGCGGCGCGTCCGGCGTTCGCGTTCGCACGGTCGAGCCCGACAGGTGGACCGTCGATATACCTGGAACGGGATCATACCCATGAAAAAATGGCTCATGCTTGTGGCCGTCGCCTGCGTCAGCGTGGCGGCACTCTTCGTGTACAACGTTCCCTCCGGATCGAGCGCGGCGCAGAGTTGTGATGACTGGGGCAATCAAGCCTCCGATCGCGTCGCCATCGCGCGAGAGCTTCTCTACCCACGGGAGCGACAGACACAATCCTCCGGATCGGTTCAGGGCGATGCCCAGGCATTGTTCGACCTGGCGCAGGAACAGGCCAACAGCAATCCGCCGGAGGAGGCGTTCAACCTCAGTGGGGACCTGACGGAGGCCTTCTCTGCCGGTTCGACCGCGCTTCAGGGGGGCCAGGGTGGGTCTCCGGAAGCGCAGATCGCGTTCGCGAAAGCGATTGTCTACAACGCTGATCTGAGGATCGCCTACTTCCTCGACGGCTGCTAGACGGTCCGCCCGGCGACGTTCGGCAAAGCACACGACCTTCGACAGCCCGGTGTCCTGCGTGGGACACCGGGCTGCCTCATGCCCAGCATGCCCACGGTTGTCGAGCTCACCGAACCGTTCCGCAAAGTGGGTTCCCGAAAGAGGGGAAATGGACGCTGGGCCGCGTTCGGCGGACCCACGGGCGGACACGGAACCGTTCACACGGGACCGTCCAGCGATCCAGCGGTCGGTTGGCTGTCCCGAGCAGACGCATGGCTCTGCCCTTACGAATTCCGGTCGGGTGCTCACCCGACAGAGTTCCGTATAGCGGGATAGCGGGGGTGCGCGTGCCTGCATTGCCTCGTTCCGGGGTGACTAGCCAGCGCAACAAACCCCCGGCTGCCCGAAGTGCAGCCGGGGGTTCGCTTCAGGGGTGCCCCGAGGGACCACTTGTCGGACAGTCGCGTTTACTGACAGACCCACTCGTTGCGTCGTCCGTTATCCCACATCCAGGCCGCCGCACGCGCGTTCGCGACGGGATCGAAGATGTCCTCGTCGGCGTACGGCGTGGTTTCCCAGGTGCTCGGCAGGAACTGGAAGAGTCCGCTTGCCTGGCTTGTCGGGTTGACCGCGGTCGGCGTGAGCTCGGATTCGCAGGTGGCGACGCGTAGCATGTCCTCCCGGGGCTGACCATACTCGTCGGCCGCCGCATAGATGATCGAGACGATATCGTCATCGCTGCTTGGCACGTCCGCCGGTTCCTCGGCTGGCGGAGCTGGTTCCTCCGCGGGTAGGGCAGGAACTCCCGTCGGCGTCGGTACCTCGACTCCCGGGCCCGGCTCTTCCACCGGCACGTCATCGGAGACGTCCGGTTGCGCCGGCACCGCCGGTACCTCCACCGGAACATTATCGCCGGACTCGACTGGTGTTCCGAAGATGAACTCTCCGGCCGCCCAGCCGCTTTGGTCGCTGTAGATGATGCCGTAGAACCCGTTGGCGCTGTCGCCGGTGAGGGCGACCAGACCGCCGTCCGGGATCACGGCGATGATGCTGTCGCTCATGCTAGGGCCGGAGCGGAAATTGACCGGTCCATCGGCGACATTCACCTCGCCCTGCTGGCCGCCGGTGGTGACGTGTCCGCCACCGCCGCCCCCAATCGTCAGATAGTCGCCATAGGCGTACCCGGTCTGTCCGTCGTAGGAGACGGGATAGAACCCGTTTTCCGGGTCACCGATCACCTCTACCGCTGAACCGGCCGGCATCACGTCGAGGATTGCGGCGTTCAGCGCCGGCTCGGCGCGGAGATTGAGGTCGTCGAGCGTCTCGGTCGATGCGGCGCGTGCCGCCGATGGC
>DASYVY010000268.1:0-2710 GCA_035936535.1 Thermomicrobiales bacterium
GAGGGCGGGGGCGCTTGCCCCCGCCCTCTCCTTTTGCTCTCAATGCCCATCCGCCCTGAACGAGAATTCGAGACCTTTGCGTACGTCGACGCCAAGGAGCGAGTTGCGATCGTAGAGACAAGTGGTGCTCGCAACCTGGTCCGGATTCGGCCATGCGCTTCACCGCGGACTCGGTGTCCGGCTACGGGCTTACGTCACGAGGGCAGATGACCTGAATCGCCGCAGGGTCGATCACGAAGGTGGCGGGGGTCTGCGTCACCACATCACCATCGAGTTCAACCGGGATCGGGACCGTGGTCTCGATCGACACCTGAGTCGTCTTGAGGTGGATCACGTACGGGGAGCGCTCGAGGTTCATCGTTGCCAGCCGTCCCAGGACGCGAGCCAGTTCGACAGGTGTAGTCGCGGTGATCACCAGCACGTCCAGCATCCCGTCGTCCTTGCGAATGCCTGAGTGCAGCCTGAACCGGGGATGGATGATCGACCCACCGTTGGCGATCAGGACCAGGGGTGAGACCACCTTGAGTTCGGTATCCGGCGTGCGGATCGTGTATTGCACCGGCAGCGTCCGCAGCGCCGCCAACGCCGCTGGCAGGTAGGCAACCCAGCCGACACGGCGCTTCAGGTCCGAGTTGGCGAGATCGAAGAATTCGCTGTCAAACCCCGCTCCAGCCATGTGCAGGAACGCTCGATCACCGCAGAGCCCGACATCAAGCCGACGCATGGTGTGGTCTCCGAAGATCAGTGCGACCGCGCGTTCCGACTGGGCAGGGATTCCCAGCTCCCGGGCGATGATGTTGGTCGAGCCACCCGGGATGATCCCCAGCGCGGTATCCGTGCCGCGAATGGCCCCAGCGACCTCCGCGACGGTGCCATCCCCTCCAACTGCCACCATGACCGCCGCCCTGTCGCGTAGCGCAAGGGCAAGTTCGGAACCGTGCCCCGCGTACTCGGTCAGGTGGATGTCGACATGCACGGAGTCTGGCGCCGCCGCACGCATCTCCCGGACAATCCGGTCCGCATCCCCCTTGGTGGCGGGGTTGACGATCACGACAACGTTTCGGTCGAACGGTGTGACGGAACCGGTCATGTCATCGGTCCGGATGGAGGGATCTGCATGTCCTCATCGTCACCATGCAAAAACCGGATACTCGCAAGGAGTATCCGGTTCAGCAAAACCTGCATGGCGCGCCGATCTCCAGTTCCCGCTATTTCACTTCCTCATCCGGTCCAAAGACCTTGTCGACGATGAAGTTGGCGAGCCATGTCGCGCCAGCCGTCAGGACAAGCCCGAGAATGCCACGCGTCGTGTTCTTCAGCATTGGTTGTGTCACTCCTTGTTCCTCTTGGAACGATCCTCCACGGGTCGCCCCTCAGTCATCCCTGATATCGCAGCCATCTGCACAAAGCGCGCCGTCGGTCCGCGTGGGATACCTTTCAGGGGTGTCTCCCATGCGCGCTCAATCTCGCCGCGGATTCCTAGGAGGCGTCCTTCCGGGCGAACACCGCCGCGCCATGGGCCCCGGCGACGCGCCGGACGTTACCTGTAGCGCGACCCCCGTCTTCCCCCGGTCGCCACCAGGCCGAGGAGAAACAGCGCCAGACAGGCCAGCAATGTCACATCGATGACATTGAGGCGCCCATAGACCGTCCGTTGTGATCCCGGCAGGAATGCCAGCAGATCGGTGACGGGGCGCGTCAGACCAAACACGAACTGTCCGATCCAGATCCGCTCGCTTATGTTGAGAACAACCAGCAACGTGCGCAAGACAATGATCGTTCCCGCGACCGCAAACGCGGTCAGGAGCAACTCCATTGCGAGCTGGGATCGTGCCGACTGAACCGCACCCCGCCGGGGACCATAGTCAAGCATGTCGTTCCCGATCATGCACCAGGCGCGTGACCTCAGCCATGACTCGCGCCGCCAGGTCATGCTTGTCCAGCTCGGGCAGCTCCGCAGGTGGACGATCCCCAAAGATGAGCGTTGCCTGGCTCCGGTCGCTTCCAATCGTGCGTACCGCATCGTTTGCGACGATCATGTCCAACCCTTTCGACACCAGTTTCGACTGAGCGTTCACCATCAGGTTATCGGTCTCGGCGGCGAAGCCGATCTTGACCATCCCCGGCTTTTCGATCACCTTCACGATGTCCGGGTTCTTGACGAGCTCCAGCGAAATGGTATCTTCACCCGCCTGTTTCTTGATCTTTCTCGCGGATGGAGTCCGAGGTCGAAAGTCCGAGACGGCTGCGGCCATGATCAGCACGTCGGCCTCCTCGACGGCCCCGGTGACCGCCTGCTGCATGGCCGTGGCGGATTCCACCTCGACGACCGGCCCACCCCAACGTTCCCCGTCGACCGCCGGTGTCGCGACCAGCGTTACGTTCGCGCCGGCATCCACCGCCGCCAGGGCCAGCGCGAGACCCATCGTGCCACTCGAGCGGTTCCCGATGTACCGCACCGGGTCGAGCGCTTCCCGCGTTCCACCCGCCGATACGACCACGCGACGGCCGCTGAGCTGGCCCGCCCGTCCCAGGACCGATCGTACGGCGAACAGGATGCTCGCTCGTGAGCCAAGACGACCATCACCCTGGGCCCCGGACGCCAGGTATCCGCGCTCCGATTCGACGATCGTCGCTCCATCCTGCCGCAGCGTCTCGACATTCCTCCGCGTCGCCGGGTGGTGCCACATATGGTGCTCCATCGCTGGAG
>DASYVY010000269.1:0-1712 GCA_035936535.1 Thermomicrobiales bacterium
GGAGGACTCTCACTTCGATCCGGCCATAGTGGGCAGTCTCGCAAGCGAAGGCCAATGCGCCACGCTGATTATCGATGGTGGTGAGCATAGCCTCGATCTTCGAGGTGACGCGGTGGGTTCGGCAATGTCATTCGTGACGACTATAAACGCGATGGATCGTTTTCTTCCTGAATGACGTACAAGAAAACGCGGTATGGGTGAGGTGATCGTGCGATGCTGGTAGTGAAGATCGGTGGCGGGGCAGCAATCGACCAGGACGCGTTCGCGAACTTCGCGGCCGATGTCGCCACGCTCTCCGAGCCGCTCGTCATCGTGCACGGCGGCAACGCGACTTTCAGCGCGCTCTCGGAGCAGCTCGGGATGCCGCCCCGGATGGTGACCTCCAGCAGCGGCCGTGTGTCCCGCTACGTCGATGCCGAAACGATGGACGCGATGCTGATGGCGTACTGTGGCAAGGTCAACAAGCGCCTCGTCGCCGCCTTCCGGGAAGCTGGCGTCAACGCCGTCGGACTGAGCGCAATCGATGGCGGCATCGCCGTTGGCCGGCGGAAACCGGTGATCCGTGGCACCGAGGACGGCAAGACCCGCGTTTTCCGGGACGACCACGCCGGGACGATCGAGAGGATCGACACCACGCTGGTCACCATCCTGATGGACGCCGGGTTCGTGCCGCTGCTGACGCCACCCGCACTGGCCGAGGGAGGCATCCCGATCAATGTCGATGGCGACAAGCTGGCGCTCGGGCTGGCGGAGGCGCTGGGGGCCGATGGCCTGCTGTTCTTCTCCGACACCCCTGGCCTCCTTGCCGACCGGTTCGATGAGTCATCGCTCGTCCGGCACATCGATGCGGCCAACCCGGAGCCGGCACTGGCCGCCGCCGCCGGGCGGATGATCGTCAAGGTGGAATCGGCGATCGCGGCGGTCGAGCGCGGGGTCGGGCGGGTGATCTTCGCCGACGCCCGGGTCGCGCGCCCGGTCACGCGGGCGCTTGCCGGCGAGGGAACGATCGTCAGTCATTCCCGCGATGCGGCTGCCCCGGTGGCGGGATGACCGGCAAGATACGGGCTGTAGTGTTCGATGCCGGCGAGACGCTTTACGACGAGACGCGCTATTGGGCGATGGTAGCCCGGTACGCCGGTGTGCCGGAATTGACGCTTTTCGGCGTGCTGGGTGGAATGATCGAGCGGCGGGAACATCATCGCAGTATCTTTGGCTTCATGCAGATCGAATCGGTCGATCCCAATGTCGTCGGGTACGAGATCGAGGCGAAAGATCTCTATCCCGATGCCGTTTCCGCGCTCCAGCAGCTCAAGGCTGCGGGCTACCTGCTTGGGGTGACCGGGAACCAGCCAGAGGGCGCAGCCGAGCAACTGAACGCGCTGGGATTGCCCTTCGACCTCGTCGCATCCTCCGCCGTCTGGAACATATCCAAGCCGGATGTGCAGTTCTTCGAACGGATCGCCCAGGAACTGGACTTGCCACCCGACCAGATCGTCCACGTCGGCGACCGGGTGGACAACGATATCCTCCCGGCGCAGCAGATCGGCATGCAGGCGGTGTTCCTGCGACGGGGTCCGTGGGGATACCTGCAGGCGACCTGGCCCGAGATGGTCGAAGTTCGACACACGATCGATGGGTTGGCTGGGCTGCAGGAGATCATCGAGCGGATCGACGCGGAACCATGACTGTGATAACGCCACTCAGGACTCCGA
>DASYVY010000270.1:0-7766 GCA_035936535.1 Thermomicrobiales bacterium
CCTGCCCGGGTCCGTGCCAGTTCGATCAGCACATCGGCGAGCTTGGCGGGATCGTGTCGCAGCGGATTGCGGTCGTTTACGACATCGCGTGCGATGATCTCGACACCTCCGGCGGCCTGGGACGCGCCATCGTAGGCGACGGCCTCGACGTCCCATTCGGGACGAATCGCGGTTGCGGCAGCGGGATTGCTGTTGACGAGCGCAAAATCCAGTTCCCCGTCACCGAGGTAATCGACGATCTCGCGGATGTGGTCGGCGTATCCGAAGTGATCCGTCTCCCCATGCTGGGTCGCGACGTTGCAGACGTAGACCGTCGAGCCGGCGGACCATTGAATCGCCTCCCGGATCCCGTCGACGAGCAGGTTGGGCACCACGCTGGTGTAGAGACTTCCGGGTCCAAGCACGATGAGATCTGCGTTGAGGATCGCAGCGAGGGCGGGGCCGTAGGCATCGGGACGTTGCGGTTCGAGAAACACCTTCCGGATCGTCGGACCTTCATGGGCGATCGCTGACTCCCCGCGAACGGTTGAACCGTCCTCCAGGACCGCGCAGAGCGTCACGTTGGCGACCGTCGATGGAAGCACGCGGCCACGGACCTTGAGCACGCGGGCGGATTCGATGACCGCCTGTTCGAAGCTGCCGGTAACCTGGGTCATCGCCGTGATGAACAGGTTGCCGAATGCGTGCCCGGAGAGCTCGGAACCCTCCCGGTCAAACCGGTAGCCGAACAACCGTCCCATGGTGGATTCCGCGTCCGCCATGGCGACAAGGCAGTTACGGATGTCGCCGGGAGCCGGCATATTGAAGACATCACGGATCCGGCCGGTGCTGCCGCCGTCGTCGGCGACGGTCACGATCGCGGTCAGGTTGACGCTGGCCAGCTTGAGCCCGCGAAGCAACGCGCTCAGCCCGGTGCCGCCCCCGATCGCGACCACCTTGAACTCCGGTGCCGGGACGCCAAACCGGTGCTCGTTGACGATCTCGGCAAAGGCACGCCCGGTGGACTCCAGCTCAAGGAGCGGCGAGATGAGCGCATGGCTCAGCTTCCAGAGCGCATAGCCGAGAAGCCCCAGGCCAGCGACCAGAATCAGGATTTCGCGGTAGGGATGGGGGATGAACTGGAGGGTGAGCCACTTCACGAGGCCCTGAACGTTGCCGGGAAAATCATACCGGGCGTACAGCCAGGCGGCGAACATCGCCAGCGCCAGACTCGTCAGGATGACGGCGATCATGAACAGCGCGACCCAGCGCTTGATCATCATTCCGGGTCGCAGCCACATGCGGAACGTTCGTGCGTTCATTCGGCGTCCATCATACGAATCAATGTGAGCAAGGTAGCCATGATGGGTGTCGGTACGGACTCGCGGAGCTATCGAACCGCCATCGCGAACGGGCTTGCAGTATAGCATCGGCTCGAGCATGGACTCGGCAAACGGACGTGACGTCCAGGGTCCTTGGGGGTAGTCCCGGGCGCGTACCGATGCCCCGTTCAGGCGCTGCCAGCGGGAGCGAACGTCTCGATCAGGAACGGCATCTCTAAGGACGGCCGATGACATGGACTGGAAAGAAGTACGGTGGCGGAAGGCCGCTGCCCGCGAAGTTTGCGCGGATGCTCCGTTATTGAACGGGCACCATCTTCCCTTGACCAGGCCATTGACAAACGGGCTGGCTTCAAGTATTGTGTGAGTTCGTCCGAATCGCGCCAACCAAGGCATGAACGGGCGAGAGAGGTGCAAAACTGGATAACGTGTGCGGTTGATCCTACGCCAACGAGAAGAACCTGGCAAGCCGGGAGGGGCATATTGTGCCCTCCCTTTTTGGCGTTGCGTCCGGATGGGTGACGTCCCGTCCTCCTCCTGAGCAGGGCCGGCGCACGTTTGCAGGTAGCCCGGTGTGAGGGTTCATGAGAAAGACCGTGTTGTCCGTTGTCAAACACTTTTTGCGAAGTTGAAGCATGCCCTCTCGACGCAATCCTCATTTCCTATCTCCTTACCCCACGGTCCAGGCACCAGTCACCTGGCTGGATAACACAATCGGTAGAACTCCGGGTCGCGGCATCACGCCCGTGGTGCGAGCCGAACATGAGGAGCAGTGAATGGCAGTAGAGCGGAACGTACGAACCACCCCGGCAACCCAGACAGCCGACACGACGCAGGTGCTTTCCAACAGGGGAGTCGACCGCAGGACCTACGCTCGGATCCCGACCGTCCTGGAAATGCCGAACCTGGTGCAGGTTCAGATCGAGTCCTTCAACTGGTTTGTACGGGAAGGGCTGCGGGAGCTCCTCGAAGAGATTTCCCCGATCACCGATCATCACAAGAAGATGGAGCTGTTCATCTCCGATCCCCGGTTCGATGAACCGTGGACGCGGATGCCTAAGGGCGAAGAGCAGGACAGGGCCAAGGCCGACCCTCGGATCGCGGAGGTCTTTTGTCGCGAGCGGGACATCACCTACGCCGCGCCGCTCCGCGTGTCCGCCAAGCTGGTGATGAAGGAAACCGGCGAAATCAAGGAAACCGGTCCGGATGGCATCTTCCTCGGTGATTTCCCGATGATGACCTCCGACGGCACCTTCATCATCAATGGCGCCGAGCGGGTGGTCGTGTCGCAGCTTGTGCGCTCCCCCGGTGTCTATTTCGAGCGCCACCGGGACCCGGCGACTGGCAAATTCCTGGCGACGGCCAAGCTCATTCCGAACCGTGGCGCATGGCTGGAGTTCGAGACGTCCAACCGCGACATCCTGTCGGTGAAGGTCGACCGCAAGCGGAAGATGCCGGTCACCATCCTGCTCCGCGCGATCGGCATCGATACGGATGAAAAGCTTCTGGAAACGTTCGCCGACGTCGACACCAACGAGGATCGCCGTTATATCGCGACCACGCTGGACAAGGAGCCGACAAAGGCACGTGACGAAGCACTGATCGAGCTCTATCGCCGTCTGCGGCCGGGAGACCCTCCCACCAAGGACAACGCGAACACGATGCTCGAGAATCTGTTCTTCAACGAGCGGCGGTATGACCTGGCGAAGGTCGGCCGCTACAAGCTGAACGAACGGCTGCATGGCGACAATCGAGAAAACGCTACCGAGAATCGGATTCTCGGCACCGACGATCTTGTGGCGATTATCAAGGAACTGATCCGGCTCAACAACGGGCTCAGCCACGCCGATGATATCGACCACCTCGGCAATCGCCGTATCCGTGCGGTTGGTGAGTTGATCCAGATGCATGTCCGGACCGGATTCCAGCGCCTGGAGCGCGGTATCCGCGAGCGGATGACGATCCAGGATCCGGAGACGGTCACGCCACAGGGGCTGATCAGCACGACGCGCCCGGTGATGGCCGCGGTGCGTGAGTTCTTCGGCGGCTCGCAGCTGTCACAGTTCATGGACCAGACCAACCCGCTTGCCGAGCTGACCCACAAGCGGCGCCTTTCGGCACTGGGGCCAGGCGGTCTCAGCCGTGACCGGGCCGGACTCGACGTGCGGGACGTTCACCCGTCCCATTACGGTCGGATTTGCCCGATCGAGACACCGGAAGGCCCGAACATTGGGCTGATCGGGTATCTCGCGACATATGGAAAGATCAACGCCTACGGCTTCATCGAGACGCCGTACCGGCGGGTGATCTCGACGGTCGATGTGGAGAATCCGGCACTTCCGCTGGAGGGCCAGATCGCCCGGGAGGACGTCAAGCATCCGGATACGGGCGTGACCATCGCGTCCGCCGGTGAGGAGTTGACGGCGGCCCAGGTCAGGGCGATCGAGACGGCCGGCGTGGCGATGGTGCGAATCAAGCCTGTTGCGTCTGACGTGATCGATTACCTTCCAGCCGATCGCGAAGTGAGCGTGATGATCGCGCAGGCGAACACGCCGCTGGACGAGAAGGGGCGGATCGACGTCAACGAAGTCACTGTCCGGATCGGTTCGGACGGCCACCGCTTCCCGGTGGTGCCGCCGGAACAGGTCCACTACATGGACGTATCGCCAAAGCAGGTGGTGTCCGTGGCGACGGCGCTGATCCCGTTCCTGGAACACGACGATGCGAACCGCGCGTTGATGGGCGCCAACATGCAGCGGCAGGCTGTGCCGCTGGTTCGGCCGCAGTCGCCGGTGATCGGTACCGGGGTCGAGTATCTGGCGGCCCGGGACTCCGGTCAGGTGGTGGTCTCCCGGCACTCCGGGACGGTCGTCTCCGCCTCCGGCAAGCAGATCACGATCGTTGACGATGCCGGTGAGCGGCACATCTATCACCTGCAGAAGTTCGTCCGGTCCAACCAGGACACCTGCATCAACCAGCGACCAATCGTCCACATCGGCGACAGGGTCGAGGACAATCAGGTGATCGCGGATTCATCCTCCACCGAGAATGGTGAGCTGGCGCTCGGCCAGAACCTGCTCGTGGCCTTCATGCCGTGGGAAGGTGGCAACTTCGAGGATGCCATCCTGCTCAGCGAGCGGTTGGTGCGGGACGATGTCTACACGTCGATCCACATCGAGAAGTACGAGTGCGAGGCGAGGGACACCAAGCTTGGTCCGGAGGAGATTACCCGGGACATCCCGAATGTCGGCGAGGAAAGTCTCGCCAACCTGGATGAAACCGGCATCATCCGGATCGGGGCGGAGGTTCGCCCGAACGATATCCTCGTCGGCAAGGTGACGCCGAGGGGCGAGACTGAGCTGAGCGCTGAGGAGCGCCTGCTGCGCGCGATCTTTGGAGAAAAGGCACGCGAGGTCAAGGACACCTCGCTGCGGGTGCCACACGGCGTCCATGGCAAGGTCATCGACGTCAAGCAGTTCCGGCGGGACGACAGCTCGGACCACGAGCTGCCGGCCGGGGTCAACCAGAGTGTCCGCGTGATGATCGCCCAGAAGCGGAAGATCTCCGAGGGCGACAAGATGGCGGGGCGCCACGGCAACAAGGGCGTGATCAGCCGGATCCTTCCGATGGAAGACATGCCGTACCTGCCGGACGGAACGCCGGTCGATATCGTTCTCAACCCGATCGGTGTGCCGTCGCGGATGAATCTCGGGCAGGTGCTCGAGACGCATCTCGGCTGGGCGGCCGACAAGCTTGGCTTCAAGGTCGCCACACCGGTGTTCGACGGAGCGCATGAGGACGAGATCCGCGATGCGCTGCGCGAGGCCGGCCTGCCGGAAGACGGCAAGGTCGATCTCTACGATGGCCGGACCGGCGAGAAGTTCGACCGTCCGGTCACGGTCGGCGTGGTGTACATGCTGAAGCTGGCCCATCTTGTCGAGGACAAGATCCACGCCCGCTCGACGGGCCCATACTCGCTCGTCACCCAGCAGCCGCTGGGCGGCAAGGCGCAGTTCGGTGGCCAGCGGTTTGGAGAGATGGAAGTCTGGGCGCTGGAAGCCTACGGCGCCGCGCACATCCTTCAGGAGATGTTGACCGTCAAGTCGGACGACATCGTGGGGCGTGTGAAGACGTACGAATCGATCGTGAAGGGCGAGGAGATCGGCGAAGCCGGTGTTCCGGAGTCGTTCAAGGTGCTGGTCAAGGAGCTTCGGAGCCTTGGCCTCTCGATCGATGTCATCAACGAGGACGAGCAGACGGTCGAGTTCACTGAAGATACGTCCCGCGACCTGCTCTCGAACCTGGATCGCATCAATCTCAGTGGCTTCGAGCGAACATCCGACTGATGCAGGCAGGGGCGGCGTTGTCCCTCGTGGTCCGCGCCGCCGCAGCTTTCCGGTCGATGTCCGTCTCGAATGGAGGAACCATGTCCAGTATCAATGTCCCTGATGTTGCCCCCGACTATGCTGCCGGTCGGACCGCGACATTCGAGAGCTCGGGTCAGTTCGACTCGCGCTCCAGCGGAGGGTTCTCGCGCGGCGATCGTACGGATCGCGGACGGGTTCTCGACGTCAACAACTTCGATGCCATCCGGATCCGGCTGGCTTCGCCCGAAGCGATCAGGAGCTGGTCGTACGGGGAAGTAACCAAGCCGGAGACCATTAACTACCGAACGCTCAAGCCGGAGCACGGTGGTCTGTTCTGCGAGCGCATCTTCGGTCCCACCCGGGACTGGGAGTGCTACTGCGGAAAGTACAAGCGCATCCGGCACGCCGGAACGGTCTGCGACAAGTGCGGTGTTGAAGTCACCCGTTCCAAGGTGCGCCGCGAGCGGATGGGGCACATCGAGCTGGCCGCGCCAGTGGCCCACATCTGGTACGTCAAGGGCACGCCGAGCCGGCTTGGCTTGTTGCTGGACATCTCGCCCCGCAACCTGGAGCGCGTGCTCTACTTCGCGTCCTACCTGATCACACGGGTGGACGAAGAGGCGCGCCAGGCGGCGATCGACGAGATCAACGAGCTGCATGAAGAGACCATCGCCGAGTTCAAGGCGGAGGCCCAGGCGCAGCTGGACGAGATCACCGGACAGGTCGATGCGGACGTGTCCAACCTCGTCGAGGGATCGCAGAACCTCGCCACGGCAATCGAGGAGCGCAGGGCGGAGCAGCTTGCTCAGCTTCAGCAGGAGCGTGACGAGCTCGTCGCGACGCTCGATGCGCTCAGGGGTGGTGCGGCTAACCAGCAGTACGCGCTCCGCGGCCAGGTGATTGTCGAGGAAGACGAGGCCGTCAACGATGATCGCTTCGTGGAACTTGAGCGGATCTTCGACGAGGCGCAGGCCGCGATCGAAAGCAGTGCCACCAACGAGGCAAGCGGCGGCGAAGCGATGGCTGGCGCCGAGCGCGACCAGCTGACCTTCGAGGCCGACGAGCGGCGCAAGAAGATCGAAGACGATCTGGTCACACGGATCAAGGAAGAGGAGACGCAGCGCGACGAGGTGTTGAAGATGCTCAACGACCTCAAGGAGCTGCGGATCCTGACCGAGACCGAGTACCGCGAGCTGCAGGACATCGTGCCACCCGGTGTGTTCGATGCCGGGATGGGTGCCGAGGCCGTCTACGACTACGTGTCGAAGCGGGTCGATCTGGATGCGCTTGCGGTCGAGCTCCGCAACGAGATGCAGGTGCCGTCCGAGGTTCGCCGGAAGAAGGCGACCAAGCGGCTGCGTGTGATCGAGGCGCTGCGAAAGAGTGGCAACAAGCCGCACTGGATGATCTTCACGGCGTTGCCGGTGATCCCGCCCGAATTGCGCCCGATGGTGCAGCTCGACGGTGGCCGCTTCGCCACGTCCGACCTGAACGATCTCTACCGCCGGGTGATCAACCGGAACAACCGCCTCAAGCGGCTTCTGGAGCTCGGAGCGCCGGAGATCATCGTCCGCAACGAAAAGCGGATGTTGCAGGAAGCGGTCGACGCCCTGATCGACAACGGTCGCCGGGGCCGGGTCGTGTCGGGTTCGGGCAAGCACAAGCTCAAGAGCCTGAGCGACATGCTGAAAGGCAAGCAGGGACGGTTCCGTCAGAACCTTCTCGGCAAGCGCGTCGATTACTCGGGACGTTCGGTGATCGTGGTCGGCCCGGACCTCGCGCTTGATGAGTGCGGGCTCCCGAAGCGGATGGCGCTCGAGCTGTTCAAGCCGTTCGTGATGCGCCGACTTGTCGATCGCGGTCTCGCGCACAACATCAAGTCCGCCAAGCGGTTAGTGGAGCGCGTGAACCCGAGTGTCTGGGACGTGCTCGAGGAGGTCATCGGCGACTACGTCGTCCTGCTCAATCGCGCCCCGACCCTTCACCGGCTCGGGATCCAGGCGTTCAAGCCGCGCCTGATCGAGGGCTCGGCAATCCAGATTCACCCGCTGGTGACCACGGCGTTCAACGCTGACTTCGA
>DASYVY010000271.1:0-1655 GCA_035936535.1 Thermomicrobiales bacterium
TGGCCGGTCCCTTGAGGGACCGGCCACTGTCGTTAAGCAGGGACTGGTGGGCAGGCCGCATGTGCGTTACCGCAATCGATGGCCTTGCCCGGCGCCCCGCCTGCGCCGATCGTCCCGGCGAATCCCCAGAACCTCGACGTGTCGCCCCTCGGGTGGTTCCGCAAAGGTGGCCGATGCATTCCGTTGTGCGGCCAGGCGGATCTCGACCCTCCGCTGATGTGCCCCGTGCGCGTGCTCCGGTGCCCGGTTGACCCCATCCCCCTGAAGACAGTCCTCATCTTTCTCAGGGTGAGAGTGCCTCATTGCCCGCCACGGCCTCTTGCGAGGCGGAGATCATTGGCCTCCCCCATAGCGAGCGTGACATCCGCTCTATCATCCCGGGCAGGATTCGACCGGTATGGCGGCACCGTCGGGTTCCGCTTCCGCTTCCGCGGGTGGAATCGTCGTTCTCCGCCAAGTCAGGTTGTGGGCTCCCGACCGTCCTGCTCCGACTTTCCCGAGTTCCGACCGGCATCGTCCTGGGCGGCGTGCACGGCATCTCCATGAGCACCCGGGCGAGGCCGCGCACCGCGGGGAGTTGCCAAAGTGGGTGGGGAATGGTAGAACAGAACATATGTTCTCATGGGGATGCAGGAAGAGGGAATCGCATGGGCGACCAGCGCAGGCAGCGGGACGAGCAGCAGGACGAGCATGGAGAGGACGGGACGATGCACGAGCGTTTCATCGACCACGAGCGATTGGCGCTGGAGCGGTTCCGCTGTCCGTCGTGCGGGTTGCCGCTGGAGCTGATCGAGATGCGACGCCCGATCGAAGAGCAGGTGAAGGACCCGGATGCAATCACGCTGATCGCCGCCTGCCGGAGCTGCGAGATCGGATTCACCAAGGAAGACTGGCATCGCCGCCGCGTTGCCTGACCAGCGCCGGACCGTGACGGGGAGACCGCAGTGCCGGAAGCAGCGATGACGCCGGTAGCCACTCACGGGCGACAGCGCGACCTTCGGAGGATCGCATCTGTTCATGGGCCATGATGGCCCGGAGCGGGCGGGTACCCCGCCCCGGAGTCGTGGCACGGGCCGGCGACAACGGCCCGCGCCGCCTCCCATCGTCGCCGATCGGGACCACGCGGGTCTGCATCACGGTCTATACCTCCACCAGTGTCAACGCCACAGCGGAATGACCCCAGCGGCCGGCGTCGGATGGGACCGGCACGACCTCGCGGATGCCGACGATGCGGACCCTCCGCTCGGTGGGATCGGCGTCGTAATCGAGATCCCGGAACGGAAGCGTCGTGCCGGCCTGCCAGGCGCTCCAGAGCTCGGCGACGAGCTGCCGGCCGGTGCGGGTGAGCTTCGTGCCGGCGCGATCGATCACTTGGTCCTGGGCGGTGACGGTGAACTGCCAGCGCCGCCGCCGTGCCGGCGAATCGAGCACCTCGAACTCCGACCAGACACCGGTGAGCACCGGTGCCCAATTGAGCACGCTCGACCAGCGGACGCGCAGCTGGAGAAAGCGGGAGACCGCCGCATCGCTGGCTATGTCGGCGTCCAGGGTCACATTGTGCTGGGTGAAGAAATTGCCGGTGACGGTCCGGGTCGCGACCTGTGTCCACGTCCCGCCGCCGTCGATCGAGTAGTCTAGGAACACGTCGACGGGGT
>DASYVY010000272.1:0-10774 GCA_035936535.1 Thermomicrobiales bacterium
CCTCGTGGCACGACTGTCCGACAAGGAGATCGCCGAGCGTCTCGCAATCAGCCCGCGAACGGTCAGCACACACGTCGTCGCCATCCTTGCCAAGCTGGGCGTCCATTCGCGCCGCGATGTCGTCCGCCTCGCCAGGCAGCCAGAGCCGGGCCGGGCCGAAGGCTTTAGCCTCCCTACGCCTCCCTCGTCGGCGCCAGCCCGAGTACCACCCCTTTCCAGGCCCGAATGATCGGCCCCAGCAGCCGACGTGCCCGGGGAATACCGGGTATGTCGCTATGAGCGGTCGATGTGACGGCGGAGCGTCGCGCCGAGCCGGCGGACCCCCTCCTCGATCCTGTCCTCGGGAACGGTCGAGTAGGAAAGCCGGATGCCGTTGAACTGGTCCTGAAGCGGGTAGAACCAGTGACCCGGGAAGTAGATGACGCCATCTTCCGCCGCTTCGTTCGCGAGATCATGGGTGTTGATCTGATCCGGCAGCGTGATCCAGATGAAGAACCCACCCTGCGGCCGCGACCAGGTAACGCCCCCCGGCATATGGGTCGAAAGCGCGTTCAGCATCGTATCCCGGCGTGACCGGTAGATCTCCCGTACACCCTCGACATGGCCGTCGAGAAAGTCCTTTGCCGTGTGATAGACCGTCCGCATCATGATCCGGTCATTGCTGATATCCATCACCTCGCGGTTGGCGAGCAGCAGGCGGTGGATTTCCGGCCGCGCGACTGTCCAGCCGGTGCGGATCCCGGGAGCGATCGTCTTAGAGAACGTGCCGAGGTAGATCACGTTCGGATCGAGCGACCGGATTGCCGGTGTGCGATTCCCATCGTAGAAGAGCTCGCTGTAGGGATCGTCCTCGACGATCACGACGTTGAACTTCGCTGCCAGCTCGACCATCCGCTCGCGGCGCGCGACCGGCAGGGTCGAACCGGTCGGGTTCTGGAAGGTCGGAATCGTATAGATCATCTTCGCTCGTGGCTCGGCAGCCAGCGCCGCTTCCAGCGCATCCATCCGCATCCCAAGCTCGTCCATCGCGATCGGAACGACCCGAACCTCATAGGTCGTGAAGGTCTCGAGCGCTCCCAGGAACGTCGGATCCTCGACGAGCACGACGTCCCCCGGTTCAAGGAACACCTTGGAGGCGAGATCGATGCCCTGGGTGCTGCCCGACGTCACCAGGACCTGGGCGGCCTCCGCCTCGATCCCGAGCGGGCGCATCCGCTCGACGATCAGTTCCCGGAGCGGCGCATAGCCCTGCTGCTCGCCGTAGCTGATCGCGCCCGGGGCGTCATCCCAGGCGCGGACGGATGCCTTCCGCAGGCGCGCGACCGGAATCAGCTCGCGGGCCGGGGCGCCATCGCCGAAATAGACCGGGTCAGGATGTTTCGCGAATTGGGTAAGGATCTCGGTCCAGATCGAGTTGCCAAAGGTCGCATTCCGCCGGGCTACCTTCGCTTCGAGCGCGAAGGAGCCATCCGTACTGGTGATGTGCTTGGTGTCGACTGCCACTGGTGATCGCCCTTCGTGGAAGATGTCAGGATGCCGGGATGTCAGGAAACAGGGAGGGAACGGACACGCGCGTCGAGGATTTTGTGATCCTGCTGGCCGGATTGCTCCATGCCCGCTTGTGTCCCGTGGGAACCCCCGCAGGGACCCCTGCAGGTGCTGGGAAGCCTGTCTCGGCCCAGCGCACGCGCTGCCCGATCAGGCGCCTGTAGGTGGAGCGGAGGGGGAGGCGAGGGCGATTTCGAGCCGTTTGTTGCTCTTGCCCTTGGAGCGGGTCCCAATCACGTTCAGCCCGCCCACTTCACGCGTGTTGGCAACATGGGTGCCGCCATCCGCCTGGAGATCGAGCCCAACGACCTCGACGGTCCGGATTCGCGAGATTCCCGGTGGGAGGAGATTGATCTTGGTGCGGATGAGGTCGGGAATCGCGAACGCTTCCTCACGGGGAAGGATCCGGACGCGGACATCCCGCTCCTGGGCGATCTCCTCGTTCGCGTGTTGCTCGATCTCGGCGACGCGTTCGGGCGTGAAGTCCGAACTGTCCATTTCGAAATCCATCCGGGAATGATCCGGTGTCATGTTGCCACCGGTCACGAGCGCGCCGTAGTCCCGGAAGACCGTGCCGCAGAGCACGTGAAGCGCCGTGTGCATCCGCATCAGCGCATAGCGCCGATCCCAGTCGATCCGGCAGGTGACGGACGATCCGGGTTCCGGTAGCCCGACGGTATCGGCAAGGATGTGATGAACGTCCGGCCCGGCTTTCCGCACCTCGACGACCTGGCCCTGCCAGCCATCGGCGGTCAGGGTGCCGAGGTCGTGGGGTTGCCCGCCGCCAGCAGGGTAGAAGATCGTCCTGTCGAGTGTGACTGTCCGGGTGGCAGGGTCAGCCGAGACGACCCGCGCGATGCACTCGCGCAGGTAACTGTCCGTCTGATACAGAAGCTCGGTCTCGCCTCGCTCACCCATTGCCGGAACTCCTCGTCACGCCTTTCCGCGCGGCCGCACGGTTTGACTGCCAAGCGGGCAGGCGCTGCCCGTTGTCAAGATGATAGAGGCCTGCCGGGGCCCGTCGCAACCCGGGCCCGCCGCACCGCGCATCCGGGGCGGAAAACGAGTGGGCTCTCGGAGCGGACTCAAGTCGATGGACCTGCTTGCCTGCTCGTCAACAACGGGGTACTATGCCGGTGTACGTACACCCCTGTGATCGGGGGCCGTCGTCAGGCGGCGTGGGGCGTTAGAGCTCAATGCGCGTCCCCCATTCCCCGGCAGCCGGGTCGAGTGTGACCGGAATTGTCACGCGCCCGAACTTTCCAACGCGTTCCGCGGTACCCCCTGGCTCGGGCAATGTGCGCCCGTGGCCTGCCGGGGTCACTGCTGAACGGAGGAGCATTCCATGACGGTCCTGCTTGGCCGCGATGCCGGCACCGATAGGACAGGTGATCTCCGGCCATCCCGCTCCGGGTTTCGAACGGACGAATCGTGGGATGCCCGGCGCCGGCGATGCCGGCAGGCGCGCTGGCAGGAACACCCGACATGGCAACCAGCCCCGAACGGGACCCGCCACGCGCCCCAAATCGTCTCCGTGCCGGTCATGGAGTCGCCCTCTTCAGGGATGCTCGATCTGTACGCCGGGCGGGTGACCCGTCAGCCACGACCTGCTTCCGCTCCCCGCCGGGCGGCGCCTCATGAGCGAGCCCTTGTCTGCGGTGGAGACGAGGTGGGGATGCAGCGGCGCGGCTACGCAGTCATTCCGACACCGCGATTGCTGGGGCGTGGCAGCAGGGATCATTACCTGGCGCTGCACTCCCGGACCGCTCCGACCTACAGCCGGCTTCGCAGTGGTGGCGCGATCGCGCGCCCAAGGACCATCGTCCTGCGGAAGGCGGATAGCCGGCGGGAACCGGCACATGTCTGGCGTGGCCCCCAGTCGCGAGTATTCTCGCTGATCGCCGGTTCGATGGGATCGCCGGTCCAGGAGCCCCGGCGGATCCTGATCGCCGCCGTGGCCGCGTTGATTGTTGTGGCAAGCGCCGCGACAAACGGATTCGCCGGTCAGCAGCGATACGAAGTGCGGGACGGGGACACGATTGAATCGGTAGCCGGGACGTTCGGTGTCGATCCGGCCGCCATTCGCACGTCGAGTTACCTGCCAACCGGAGACGATCTCCAGGCCGGTCAGGTGATCGTCATCCCGGAACCGGGCCAGTCTCCCTCCGATGCCGCACAGATGGCGGCGGCCAACGAGGGCACCAGCCCATGGGTCGCCGCTGCCCACTGGGTCGAGTCCGGCGAGACCGTCGCCAGCATTGCCGAGGCCTATGGCGTGAGTCCGGAGGCGGTCATCGAGTTCAACGCCATCACCGACCCTGGCAACCTAGCGGTGGGGTCGCGGCTGCTGATTCCCGCCGACGGCAATGCCATGGACCCGTCGCCCGGCACCAGTGCTGGGCCGGCGATGGCCGTTCCCGGCGTGACGGCGTACACCCAGCGGCGCAACCTCAGCTGTGAGTACGCGGCCGTCCATATCGCCACGGGAGCCTTCGGTAACGCCATCCCGGAAGATGTGTTCATCTCCTCCATCCCGCAGGCGAACAATCCCCATCATGGCTATCGCGGCAACATCGATGGCTCGTGGGGTAATACCGACGACTATGGGATCTATCCCGAGCCGCTGATGCCGGTGCTCGATGCCTGGGGGTTCAGCAGCGAGGTGATGTATACCGGCGGAGACTCGACGCCACTGGTGGAGCACCTCGATGCCGGTCATCCGGTCGTGGTCTGGCTCGGTTTCTGGGGAGACACCCGGGAGACCCTGACGGATGACGGGACCTACGCGGTGTTCGCCGGCATGCACGTCGTGACCGTCTATGGATACGACGATGGTGGCGTCTACGTCGCCGATCCGGCCACGGGCGGCATGGACTTCTACTCGTGGGACGCATTCGTCAGCATGTGGAGCGTGGTCGACGGGATGTCACTCGCCATCGCCCCGCGGTAGCGCGTCTGCCGGGACCGAATGTCTATCGCTCTGGAGGAGACCCTCCCGGAACGGTCCGCTACGAGGGAGCGATCCAGGGGCTGCCGAGCCAGGCAGGCGACAGGGGCCGCGACCATCCTGCCGCCAGAGGAGTTGAACGCTCCTCCTTCCCTCGACCTTCCGTCGTCGTACCCAGGGGCCGATCCGGACACGCACAGGCGAGAGGTGACGTGCCTCGTTGATTCGGGGCATGGGTGAAGACGGCGCGTCGATGGGGTCGCGGGCCCGACTCGGCGTATGGCACAGGGTGGACCCCTTCGATACCTGGAAACCTGGGCTTGCGAAGCTTCACGCCGGATTTCGTACGAGGCACCTGCCTGCGAACGCAGAAGTTCTACAGGTGCCCGCTCCATCCCTCCACCCCGCCTGATTCTGCTGCCAGTGCGTGAATTGGAGTGTGACACCTGGAGGCGGGTACCGACCGAGGAGCAGAAAAATTCCAGTTCGCCCCCCGTCTGATGGCGCGAGCGTTCACCCCACCATGGAGAATTCGATGCTTGCCTCCGGAGCAAGTGATGAACGGTGCTTCGGAGGCATGGGAGGATTTCAGACATGGAACTCGTCAATATGGTTCTCTGCCTTTTTGGCGGAGCCATCCTGCTGCTGAACTCCTTCTCGACGAGCCTGCAGCGAGTCAGCGTACCCGCACCACTGTCGGCGCTCCTGTTCGGCATCGTCGTCGGGCCCTACGGTTTCGAGATAATCGCCCTGGACGACTTCGGCGTGAAACCTGGCATCTTGCTGGAGGAGGCGGCACGGATCACGCTGGCGATTTCGTTGACGGGTGTGGCGTTGCGGCTTCCACACGGCTACTGGTCGCACAACCGGCAGTGGATCATACCGATTATCGGGTTGGGCATGGCCTGCATGTGGGCCGTTGCAACGGGCCTGATCTGGGCATTCCTCGGCATCCCGTTCACGCTCGCGCTGCTCATCGGGGCGATCGTGACTCCCACGGATCCGGTAGTCTCCACACCGATCGTCACTGGATCGGTTGCGGAAGGGCAGATTCCATCACGGGTGAGATACAACATCTCCTCCGAAAGCGGCCTCAATGATGGACTGGCATACCTCTTCGTCTTTCTTCCCTTGCTCCTCATCACCGAGTCCACACAGACCGCATGGCGAGAGTGGCTTACCCACGTGCTCCTGCGCGAAATCCTGCTGGGCACTCTCCTCGGAGCGATCTTCGGGTTCCTCGTCGCGAAGCTGTTCGTCTACGTAACGTCACATGACCTGATGGAGGAGACAGCGTATTCCGGATTCGTCATCGCCCTTGCACTCTTCCTCCTCGGCCTCCTCAAGTTCCTTGGGACAAATGCCATCCTCGGCGTCTTTATTGCGGCCGTCGTCTTCGGCCAGCGTATATCCCAGGCTGATGAGCAGAATGAGGACAGGGAGAGCGAGATTATCAACCGGTTCTTCATTATCCCGATCTTCATCCTGTTGGGTATCGGCCTGCCAATCCGGGAGTGGTCAAACCTGGGCGTGATGGCGCCCATCGCGATGGTGGGCGCGCTGCTCCTGCGGCGGCTGATCACGGTTTGGCTTCTTCGCCCCTTCTACGCCGCACTGCACGGCAAGGCGGAGACTGGGTTCCTGAGCTGGTTCGCGGCGGTTGGCGTGTCTGCGCTGTACTACGCCACGCTTGTGGAGCGCGAGACCGGGAGAAGCGACGTGTTCCACTGCGTGACCCTGGCGATCACCCTCTCGCTGGTGGTCCATGGGCTGACATCCACTCCCTTCGGTGCATGGCTTCATCGACGCTCCTGAGTGCTCCCGACCGGAAACTCACTGGTCAGGCGGATCTTCGGTGCGGGGACAGCCGGGACGTCCTTCGCCTTGCCGGATGCCGCCGGGAGATGCGCATGGGTAGGTGTGATTCTCCTGTGGCTGCCCACAGCCCTGCACCGGATCAGCAGGCTCGTCGTTCACCTGCCTTTCATCCAGACGCCGCGCAACGGGTGGTGTCGGCAGGAGCCCCCGTGGAACGATCGCCGAGCGTGTCCACGGCTGAGTGGTTCAGCGGCCGTGCCGCGACCTTCACAAGGTGTTGCGGGGGTCGATCACGATGAAGGCGATCTCGCGCACGGACCTGAACCAGCCAGGAGCTCGCGGCGGAAGCGCCCTGCCGCTATTGGTCCTGTTCCGGTCTTGAAGCCGTGAACCCCGGCGGGCGGGGTTTTGCCCGAAACGGAGAGGTGCCCTACGACGGCGATTGCCCCGCGCTCGGTGCCGCCGGTGAGGGGCCCGGAACGGAAGTGTCATCGCCCGCAGGCGCGGAGGTCGGCTCCTCGTCCAGCAGGTACAGCGCCCGGTTCGCGAGCAGCGCGGCGAAGATCGTCAGCATCAGGCCCGCGATCAGCAGGAACGACCCCGAGTAGGTGAACGCGGCGATCATGGTCCCGCCGAGCAGCATGCCGACCGGCGTCGCGACCATCGCTCCGGCCCGGACCAGCCCCGATACGCGGCCCAGCAAATGGGCTGGCGTGGTCTGCTGCAGGAATGTTCCGATCATCGGGTTGACCATTCCCGAACCCAGCCCGATCACGGCGACGATCGCCGTCGACAGCCACAGGCCCGGCGAGAAGGCCAGGGGGATCAGGGGCAGCGCCAGCAGGAGCAGCGCCGCCAGCATGTACGGACGACGTTTGACCCGGACCGCCAGCTGCCCGTAGATGAACGATCCGACCAGGGCGCCAAGTCCCTCGCCGCCGTACATGATGCCGAGGGCACGGACGCTCTGGAGCTCCTGGTTGGCGTAGACCGGGATCGCCACGCCGAAGATCGGGGCGAACAGCATGTTGACCAGCAGCGCCGAGATCACGATCGTCCGGATCAGGGCGTGATTCTTGACATAGGCGAGGCCGATCCGGACATCGGTCATGAACGATTCGCCGGACGGCGCGGCGCGTTCGAGCGCCGGGACGAGCGCGAGGATCACCAGACCCGAGAAGACGAACGTGCCCGCGTTGAAGAGCAGCACGTTGACCGGACCCAGCGTTGCGATCAGGACGCCGGCGAGCGGTGCCGCGAAGAGCGAGGTAGCGGCGAACAGCATCCCGAAGTTGGCATTGATCTTCTCGAGGGGGATGCCAGATATCCGAGATAGCGACGGGATCATCGCCTGGCGGGCGGTGCTGCCCGGGGCGTCGAAGATGGCCCCGAGGAACATCAGGATCAGCAGGCCGACAAAGCTGAGACCGGTCGTGTGATAGAAGATCGGCACAGCCGCCACTGTGACCGCACTGATCAGATCAGAGACGACCGACAGTGCCTTGTATCCGGTGCGGTCGACCAGGGCACCGCCGAAAAATGTGGAGATGACCACTGGAATGATCGTGACGGCGGCGGTGACACCAGTCAGGCTCGCGCTGCCGGTGGTTTCCAGGACGAACCAGGGAACGGCGATCGCCGTCAACTGATTGCCGAAGATCGAGACGAGGCTGGTGATCAAGAGCACATACACCGGCAAGCGTTCGCGGAATGTGCGAGCTGTCGCGGTAGTGCCGGTCACCAGCCCTGTCCCTTCTGGATCCGCGCCCCGAATCCATGTGCGACGCCAGCGCGTAGACGCGAGGCGAAAGAAATCTCTAGAGCGCCGCCTGGTTAAATTGAACCTGGGCCGGCTCGGCGTGCGCGGCGCGCTGTCCCTGGATGCGCTCGCCCAGGCTGATCATCATTCGTCCGAGGCGGCGGCGCATGACTGGCTCCTGGGGTATGGCCTGGATGCGCGCCTGTCGAGCACTGTCCCGCAGGCGCTCCTGATAATCCTCAACGATATTGGATGTCAGCAAGGTCAGGTTGTCCATCATGATCGATCTCCTCTCGTTTCTGTCCACCGCTCACTGCGGCGAGCGTCGTTCGGTCCCACGAACTTGATCGACGGCCGGTCCCCGGCGCACCCAGCCCGATCTCACGTCCGGATCGGTGAAGAGATGGGGTAAAGAGGACAAAGCCGTCGCTGGAGGGTCTTCCCGCGGAGCGGAACGGACCCCTGGTCCACACGTCATGCTGATGGTTGATTGCCTGGCGAGAGCCAGGTCACCCGGACGGAGGGGTGCCGGGTGACTGGCCTCGGGAGCGCGGGCGGTCAGGCGCCGCGCGACTCCTCTCGCTCGATCTCGGCGAGCGCATCGTCGATGTCGATCTCGCCTCGTTCCAGCGCCTCGAGAATGCGCAGCCGCTCGCTGTCTCCAGCGTCCAGGCTGCCTGAATCCGGTGCCGCCACGGTCTGCGGCGTCGATTGGTCGTCGTTTGCGGGTGCGGACGCAGCGGCACCGGTGTCCATGGATGGTGGCCCGAGCGGCAGTGGCTCCGTGTCGGTGCTCTCGCGATTCGTGACAGGATCACTCCCGTTGGTAAGTGTCGGCGTGGCGGCTTCCCGCGACAGGGTCGATTCCTGATCGCCATTGTCGGACGTCGGTGTGGCCGGGGTTGCCGGGGTGGCTGGTGTGGCAGGAGTAACCGGCGTGGCGGGAGTGGCCGGTGTTGGGGGCGTCGGCACCGTTGGAGGCGTGAACGATCGCGCGAAATCCTTTGCCCAGTTCACGGTCTTGTCGAGATCGATATCGAGATCCGCCCTGACCTTCCGATCGCCGCGCTCGAAATCCACGTCTGCCCGGATGTTCCGGCCAAGCTGCTCGGGCGCTTCCGGGGGTTCGGGCGGCTCCGGCGCCTCGAAGTCGGGAGAAGCGGATGCGGGGAGAGGCTCGGACCGACCCGGCACGGAGCTGTCGGCGGTGGCGGTCAGGTTCAGGCTGCCACTGACCGTCTTGACGGAAAAGTTGGGGCCATCCTCGCCGGATCCGAGCGTCCAGGACTTCTTGCTCTCGGCTCGCCAGTCGCCACCGACCTTGACGGACCCGGACACAGACTTGAACGAGAGACGGGACGTCTGCCCCGTGCCGGGCAGCCTGGCATCCAGCTTGACGCTGCCGCTGACTGTCTTGAAGGCATAGTCGGCCGCGTTGTCCGCGATGATGCTGCCCCTGACACTGCCGCTGACGGTCACGATCCGGGCGTTCTTGAGTCGCACCCCATCGAGATGGACGGACCCGCTGGCCGATCGGAGGGCGGTCCAGACATCGCCCCCGGCAATGTGGATCGACCCGCTGGCCGTGTTCGCCTCGAGGCTGCCTTCGATCTGGCTGAGCCTGACGCTGCCGCTGGCGGCGTGGGCGGACACCCTGCCCCGGACGTCGGTAATGGAAGAGGAGCCGGACGCGGTGGCGACGGTGAGGTCGCCGCGGACACCAGACACCTCGACACCGCCGGATGCCGTCTTCGCGTTCACCGACGATCCGTCGGCGAGGGCGCGGGGGATCTCCACCCGGATGTCGTATTCCAGGTCGGGATCGAGGCGGATCTTCGAGAGGTTCCAGTCATCGGGATTGAGCCCGTGCTGCAGCTGATCCCTGATTCGCCGTGTCAGGCCGGACAGGCCACTGGCGACATTCCAGTCCGGATGAATCGAGATGGTGTTGCCTTCGGCGTTGACCGTCATCGCCACCTCCTCGACGTCACCAGCGTGGCCATCGGTCCGGCGGACGACGACCCAGACGCTGGACTGGTCGGAGGCGACGATCTTGACTTTGCCACTGGCATTGCTGACGGAAAGATGCAGTGGTTGGGAAGGGTCGATCTCGATGCTCTGCTGGTAGCCGTTGGTGCCGGCGATCGGTGTCAACGCATGTGATGCGGTCATGGTCTGCGTTCTCCTGCCTTTCGTTCCTGACTCGTCCAGGTCCCGGAGATTTGTGAAGAAGATCATCGCCCGAAGTCCTTCATAATCCGGCCCATCTCGCGAAGCTCCGCGAGCTCATGGAGATCGGGAGGACCCCCGGCCGGGGCCTCGACGAGGATCTCGACCCGTTGCTCGCCATCCAGGATGTCTAGGAGCGGGCCTTCAAAACCTTCATCGATCGAATCGCGGATGTCTTTGGCATCGAGCAGATGATCGGGCGCAAAGCGCTTGGCCATCTTGAGGCCGGCTTCCAGAAGCGGGTGAGGCAGGACCAGGTTCAGCTTGGTCTCGTCCCCGTCCGATATCCGGATTCGGACGTTCCGGCCGCGCCGGGGGTGGGCAATCGGGGGAGGAACCATGTGCGGCGGATTCGGAATGCCGGGCCTGAAGGGGACGGTGTCCTGGCGCGCCCGGTCCGACCGGTCGAGCGCCTCCAGCAGGCGGGCGGCCTCCTCGGCCGTGACGGTCTGGTTCTCGACCAGGCGCAGAAT
>DASYVY010000273.1:0-8203 GCA_035936535.1 Thermomicrobiales bacterium
GCACCGCCTGCTCCACGTAGCGTCGATCCACCGGCGCCGCTCCGTCCTCGGCGCATGTCGAGTACGTCCGGTAGACCGAGAAACAGGCGAGGATCTCCCGGAGCGCGTCCCGGAGATTGTTGAGCGTGAAGTCGCGGGATAAACGATCCTGCTCGGAGATCCGGTTCAACACGTTGGTCAGGACGTTGACCTCGCTGGCAAACGCTTCCCGCATCATCCGGTGTTTCATGTCATGGACCAGCTCCGGGAAGCGGATCCGATCGCCGGTGAAGCGGGCGTAGATGCGGTCGAACAGCACACGGGATTCCGGATCCACGAACAGACCGGTAGTAGCCTGCGCGAACTCGTACCCGACGGTTCCGGCCACGGCCCAGTCATCGCGCAGTGATTCGCCCTGCTCGAGGATCTTCTCCGCCACGACGTAGATCGGAAGGCGTCCTCGCTCCGAGATGATTCCGTCCAGCACCGCGTCGACTTCAGCGCGAACATCGGCTGAAATGGTGTCCCAGTCTCCCTCCTCGGCGGCATCCGGCCGCTCTCTCGCCCAGGCCGCGCGAGTCACCTCGACCATCGCCTCCCGCTGCAGGGTCCTGAAATAAGTCGCCGGATCCCAGAGGCCGTCGGGATGGTCGATCCGTACCCCATCGACCTTGCCCTCCGCGATCAGCGCGAACAGCAGGCGATGGGACTCCTGGAACACGGGCTCCTCTTCCTGGCGGATCGCCGCCAGGGTATTGATCGCGAAAAAGCGGCGGTAGTTGATTTCCTCCGCCGCCACCCTCCACGAGCTGAGCCGGTAGTATTGGCGGTCGAGCATCTCATCGAGCGCATCGAACGATTGCGGATCGCCCGGTTCCCCGTTGAGCGCGATCACTGTCTCGGCAAGTGCCTCCCGGATCGGCGGAGAACTTTCTGTCAGGGTCTGCAACCGGTGCTTGGCAAGCGTCTGCTCTCGTTGACGGGCATCCCGGCCGTCCGGCTCCCCATTGGCCAGCACGATCCCATCCAGATTCTCCAGGGCGATTCGGATGCTCTGCAGTTCCAGCAGCTCGATGCTGTCCGGGTCGATCGTGCCTTCGAGCCGCTCCTCGACCTTCCGCAGAATCAGCGGATACGTGGTAGGGGCGATCGGAAACGGCGTGTCCCAGTAGTCGATCCGGAACGCCCCTCCCTCGAACACGAGTTTCAGCTCGCCCCGTTCCAGCACCTCGCCATACTGCCCGCCGAGAAATGGCAGCAGCACCTTGCCCCGCAACTCGCGCTTGATCGGGTTCCAGTCGATGTCGAAGTAATCCGCATACTGGGAGGCTTCACCGTTTTCCAGGACATCCTGCCACCAGACGTTCCGTCCGCCCTCGATCCCCATGTGGTTTGGCACGAAGTCTACGATCAGCCCGAGATCGCGTGCGTGCAGCGCCGCGACAAACGCGTCGAAATCCTCCGGCGTCCCGATCTCGGGATTGAGCTTGCCGTAATCGATGACGTCGTAGCCGTGCGTGGAACCTGGGATTGCCCCGAAGATGGGCGAGACATAGACGTGGGAGATGCCGAGATCGGCCAGGTAGGGGACGATCCGCTCCGCATCCCGGAACGTGAATTCGTAATTGAGCTGCAACCGGTACGTCGCCCTTGGGAGCGGCTCGGACAAGCGATCGGAAAAGGCATCTGACACGGTTTTCGCCGTATCGAAGGCATGCTGTGTTGACACGAGGGCTCCTGTTGCATGAGGTAGTGAAGCAGGGTGGTCCGCTGGTCACCCAAAAGCCGGCCATCCCGCCCTGGCGCACGCCTGACGGTTCCAAATGTAACCAACCGCACCGGCGCGACCTGGGGAGTCTACGACCGCTGGAACAGCAAGTGGTCCCGCTCCCGTTCGGTGGCGCACCAGGACCTGAACGGCTGAAGTCGATCAGCGGCCGCGGCGAGTTGCAATGCGACCTGTCGCGGTGCGGTGCCGCCGGGGATGTCGCGGAGCGAGGCGCTCCCTAGTGCATCGATCGGCGGTCGTTCCTCGGCGAAGACCGGATGGATCATCGCCCATTCGTCGACGGAAAGATCGGCGAAGGTTCGGCCCTCCCGCAGGCAGTCCGCGACCAGTTGGCCAACGATCCCATGGGCTTCCCGGAATGGGACGCCGTGTTTTGCGAGAATGTCGGCCGCGTCCGTCGCGAGGGTGAAATCCGCAACTGCCGCCGCCGCCATCCTCTCCTCGTCGAACCGTAGCGTCGCCAGCATCGGCGGGACGACATCCAGAACCGCCAGGATGGTATCCACCGAGTCGAACAGCCCTTCCTTGTCCTCCTGCATGTCCTTGTTGTACGCGAGAGGCAGTCCCTTGAGCGTCGTCAGCAGACCCATGAGATGGCCGAACATGCGCCCGGTCTTGCCGCGGGCCAGCTCGGCAATGTCCGCGTTCTTTTTCTGAGGCATGATCGAGCTTCCCGTCGAAAAGGCATCATCCAGCTCTGCGAACCGGAACTCCCCCGAGGACCAGAGGATCACCTCCTCGCTCAACCGGGAGACATGCAGGGCGATCACGGAGAGCGTGAACAGCGCCTCCAGCACGAAGTCACGATCCGACACGCCATCGAGGCTGTTGGCGGTGATCCCCGCGAAGCCCAGCTCCGCAGCGACGGCGGCGCGGTCGATCGGGAATGACGTCCCTGCCAGGGCGCCGGAGCCCAACGCCAGCACATTGGTCCGGCGATGACTGTCCTGCACCCGATCGAGATCCCGCAGGATCATCTCCACGTAGGCCAGAAGGTGATGCCCAAGCATGACGGGTTGCGCACGCTGGAGATGGGTATACCCGGGCATGACCACCGCGGGATAGCGCCCGGCGATGTCCAGCAGCACCCCCGCGAACGCCACCAAACCCTCGGCGACCTCAACCAGCGCCCCCCGGGTCCACAACCGGAGATCGTTGGCGACCTGGTCATTGCGGCTGCGCCCGGTGTGCAACATGCCCGCTACCGGACCGGCCAGATCCCGCAGGCGCCGCTCCACACCGGTGTGGACATCCTCATCCTCGATCGTCAATGCGAAGGCATCGCGATCCACCTCGTCCAGGATGTCCCAGAGTGCGTCGATCAGGGCGTCAGCGTCCGTGCTTTCGATGATTCCCTGCTGGCCCAGCATCCGGGCATGGGCAATCGACGCCCTAATGTCCTCGCGGATCATCCGTACGTCGAACGTGACTGATGCGTTGAACGCTTCCAGGCGCCGGTCCGGAGATACCGCGAACCGGCCCCCCCACGCCTTGGAAGCACCAGCGGTGATCTCGCCGGCCGCTGACGCAGCGTCGGACGGCCGGGGACCTTGGGTCATGAACAGGAGACTCCCTCGTCGCGTGGACCGGATGTTCGTGCCGCGAGAGGCGCGAACGTACGGAACCCTCTATCATCGAAGCCTACCACCACTTCCCGACATGCGGCGCGTGCCGTGCGCCGTCGGGGTTCCTGCGAGTCAGCGTGGTGCGTTATGCTAGAACAGTTCGACCGTGTTGAATCGGAGCCATCGCTGCGTCTACCATGGAGCAACTCTACGAGGCGGTCGCTGCGAAAGCGATCGGCGCCGACAACGATGAGGATCAGTACCGGTGATGGACGGATCTCCTGCCCGCCCCCCGCGGCGATTCGCCCTGGCGTGCAGCCGGGCAACCTTGCTGCTGATCGTGATGCTGGTGGGCGTGCAGCCGGTCGCGGCCAGCGCGGCAACGGTCAGCGGAACGGACGCCGTGAACATCCGTTCCTGTGCGTCGCTCGAATGCGATGTGATCGGCATCGCGCCGTTGGGCGCGGCGATCGAGGTCACCGGCGCCGAGGACAAGGGCTGGGTGCCGATTTCCTGGGGCAGCGTTCGGGGATTCGCTTACGCGCTGTATCTCGACTCGGAGGGCAAGGCGCCGTGGTTGACCCAGGGTGACCCGGCCTGCAAGCAGGTAGCCCTGTTGTTCAACATCGGCATCGGCGAAGCACCGTCACAGTCGATCATCGACACCCTCGTCACCGAAGAAGTGGACGCCACGATGTTCCCGATGGGCTGGTGGGCCGAGACGTTTCCCGAATACCTGAAGATGCTCGACGAGGAAGGTTTCGTGATCGGCACCCACGGCGACCAGAGGGTGTTCCTGACCACCGTCGACGATGAGTCGGTTACCACGGACATCGCCGATTCCATCACCGCCATCGAATCGGTGATCGGGCACGACATCGAGCCGTTGATGACTCCATACGCCGCTGACACCGACGATCGCGTTCGCCGCCTTGTTGGCGAGATGGGCCTGCTTCCTGTTGGGTGGACCGTTGCCGCGGCGGATTACGGACCGGAAGCCACAGCGGACAGCGTGTACACGCGGGTCATGAGCGGGATTCATCCCGGCGCGATTGTCGAGTTGCATCTCGATGGTCCGGCAACCGATGTCTCGACCGCGGCCGCCCTGCCGTTGATCATCCGGGATCTTCGTGCCCAGGGCTATGATCTTGTAACCGTCCCCGAAATCGCCCAGCCCTGCCCCCGCTAATCGGCTCCCCGCCCAACCCAACAGCATCTGCTGGCCGCTGGTGTTCTGCCTGGCACGGGAGTGCCATTGCCGAACGTACGAGCCGGGCAGCTATACTGAGCTGTAGCACAGGTGTTCGTATCACCGGTATCGGGACAGGGGCGTCGCCATGATTGAATCCATCAAGTCCGCGCCCGCATCCCCCGCTTCTCCTGTTCGTAACCTTCGCGACGAGATGACCGACCTCCAGCGCCGGCTGGATGATCACGCCGTTGCCTCTGTGGACATGTCCCGTTCCGGCGCGCTCGAGCTCGGGATCGGGACCGGGCCGATGGACGATCCATACCGGCTTCCCGCCGTCTGGCCCCTGCGCCTGGAGCGTCTCGAAGGCCCCATCACGGCACGTCAGCTTGCTCCGGCCCCGGCCGGCGCTTCCCGCTTCCGGCATTTCCTCGATGGAACCCAGCGGACCCTTCCCGTCTGGCGGATCGGGCTTGTGCCGATCGTGGTCGCGCTCACGGCCGCGGGCATCCTTCAGCGCAACGAGCGCGGCGAGGGCACGGTCATCTCGGGAGCCATGCGCATGGAGCGCCACTGGATCTTCCCGGTGCGCACCGGCCAGAGCGAGCTTGCAACCCTGGTCGACCTGATCGGCGACGACGATGCGATCGTCGATCCCCTGCTGGATCGGAACGGCGAACCGGTCGAGCACTATCACCACCTCGCCGGCCACTACGGAAAGCTGCTGACCGCTTCACAGGAGCAGGCTGGGCGGGTACGCGCCGGGATCGAACGGGACCTCCTGCTGGAGTGGGCGGACGGGAGTGCGGCGCGTTCACCGGACGATTGGCTTGTCGTTGACGGCCGCCTGCATGAGAACATCCCTCACGCGGTCGGGCTGGTCAAGGATCTCCAGACTCAGCACCTCGTTGGCCATGAAGCACGCAACCTGTTTGACTTGCCTCAGGGATGCCGCACCACCGCGTTCCGCTATGTCCGCAACACCGAAGACGATACGCAGTCGGAAACCTATGGCCGCACGATGTGGTACATGCGCTTCTGGGATGCGTCCAGGCTCGATGCCCGTCACTCGCTTGTCCGGATCGAGGCCGCGCATGATGTCTGCACTACCGAGGAGATCGACCAGATCTCGAGCTGGCTGCTCGCCGAGCGGATCCCCCGCCCGACAAACGATCCCCGTTGGCCCACCTTGCTCTATCCGATCCATCTGCTCGAATCGATCCTGAAGCGCCGCCTTGCCGCGATCAGTGCCGGATGGCCCGCCTGATGCCGCGTGAGCCCGAGCAATCCACCTGCCCGCCAACGAGGACCTGACCATGAGTGACACCCTGACCAGCGCTGTGATGCCGCACGCCAATGGATTTTTGGACCACGGGCTCGCCATCCGACCTTGGCACCAGCATGACTTCCAGGACTTCATCGACCTCGCCACCGGCGAGATCGGCCGTGTCGTCAGCAGCGAGAAGGAGCCCTCCGGCGCGCACGAGTTCTTCTTCTGGGCGGCGGACGATGCGCAGACGCTCGACGTTGGGCACATCGTCGTGGCGTTTTCCGAACAGGCTGCCGTGATCGGGGTGGTCGACGAGCCGCGTCGTTATGGAGACCTGCGCTCGTTTCTCGACGATTACTTCGACCGACACGTCGAGATCGCCCTTGCCGAGGACGCGCCAACCCAGCGTCCGGAAATCCTGGTCTTCACCGTCAAGGTGCTCGCGACCCGGCACCTTCGCGACGACGTCCAGTCCCACCGCCCTGCGATCAACGGACCGGTCTACTTCGCAAATGCCACCGCGATCGAGTTTGCCCTGGGGACGCACAACTTCACCGGCGCGAAGGTCCCCGCGCTGATGCACACCAACGGGAACTATTCCCGGCTCGATGGAGAACGGATCCTCACCGATGACCGCGGCCGGCTCCGGTTCCAGCGAACCCCGCTCTATCTCGACGAGGATTACCTCCTTGGCCCTGAGGCGGGGCACGCCAACTGGACGGGTCAATCCGGCCTCGCCACCAAGACGAGTCACGCCCTGTTTTTGATCAGCTCGGTGTTCCAGACGCTCCAGGCAGAGAACAAGTCCGTCGCCGCCCTGATGTTCAACGTCAAGGGCCCGGACCTTCTCTGGCTGGACAAGCCCGCGCAGCCGGAACCGGCGATGGAGGATGCCTACGCCGCGGCCGAATGGCGCGGCCTCGGCCCCAACGATCTTGCTGCTTACGAATCCCTGGGCCTTCGTCCGGAGCCGTTCGCGCAAACCCGGATCTTCGCCCCGTTTCGACCCGGCATGGACCCCAACCCCGTCAATGGAGCGGTGCGCCTGGACGGATTCCGGGACCACAAGGCGCTCAATACCGATCGGCAGGCAGCCGGGGAGACGGACAGGGTCTATCCGATTCTCTGGTCGCTCCGGACCGCGCTCGCGTTTCCGCACAAGATCTTCGATTTCAACGATCTCGACGACAAGCTCTGGGGCTTCATCTACGAGCTTCGCGAGATGAACGTCGATTCCCTCGAAAAGCTGACGGAAACGTTCAGGCGGATCCAGGAGCACTTCGAGGCGAACGAGCGCGAGGAAACCTGGCACGGGCACCACAAGGCAACGATCCGGAAAGCCCAGAACCGGTTCAAGGGACTCAAGGACAAGCTCGGCGGGCTGCTCGCGGAGGGGGCGGTGGACCATGGCTCGACGCCACGCGTCGACACCGGGTTCAATAATCACGAGCTGCGGGTGGTCGATATCTCGGCGTGCAACACGACCGCCCAGGAATTGATCGTCGCCTCGACGATCAATGCGATCTGGCGGCTCGCCGAACGCTCGGAGATGGGCGTCGACAAGCTGATCATCTTCGTCGATGAGCTCAACAAGTACGCGCCGTCCGGCGGGGATGGCGGGCTCCGTGACACGCTCGTCGACATTGCCGCCCGCGGTCGTCACCTCAACGTCGTCCTGCTCGGCGCGCAGCAGTTCCGCTCCAAGGTGGATGGGGAAATCCTCGGGAACTGCGGAACGTCCTTCTATGGCCGGGTGGGTGACGAGGAGATCGTCAACGCCGCCTACCGGTCGATCTCGGACACGGCGAAGCAGGAACTGCTCGGCCTGCCGAAGGGCCGGCTGCTCGTCCGCCATGCGCATTTTCGCGCCCCGCTGTTCGGCACCTTTCCGTTACCGCCAACGCTGCCCGGTGTCTATGGTCAGCGGATCTTTGGCTCGGAGCGGCGACAGGTCGATCCGGCCGATGCCCTGCACCGGACGCTGATCACGTTGATGCGCGACCGCGCACCCAAGCTCTCCGAGGTCAAGACCTGCACGGATGGCCTCGCGCCGGAGGCGATTGACGAGGTTCGCGCCAAGATCACCGCGCTTTACGGCAACGGGGCCTATCCCAAGGGTGATCCCTGGAAAACCGCGAAGAAAGAGCTCGATGCCAAGCGCGCCCTCTGGAGCACGATGTGAGCGAGACCATCCGGATTGCCCATATATCCGATACGCACCTCGGGTATCGCGGTCTCGGCAAGGTCGACAAGGAGACTGGTCGAAACCAGCGGACGGTCGATGTCGACCGGGCATTCGAACGCGCGATCGACGACATCATCCGGCAGAAGGTGGACGGGGTCATTCACGGTGGGGACGTGTTTCATTACTCCCGTCCGACCTGGCAATCGCTCCGGCACTTCATCCGGCA
>DASYVY010000274.1:0-9453 GCA_035936535.1 Thermomicrobiales bacterium
GACGGGTTCAGTGCCACACCCGCCGTCTTTCCGCGGCTGGAGACTGCTTCAGCGACCCGGTGAAGGTGAGGACTGGCCTCGGCGTGGAAGGTGATGCTGTCCGCTCCCGCATCAACGAACGCGTCCACCCACCGCTCAGGCTCCACGATCATCAAGTGGACGTCGATCGGCAACGTCGTACCTGCTCGCGTTGCCGCTAGCACCGGCAGCCCGATCGAGATGTTCGGCACGAAACGGCCGTCCATGACGTCAAAGTGGACGTAGTCCGCGCCGGCTGCCTCCAGGTCCCGCAGTTGCTCACCGAGCCGCAGGAAGTCAGCCGACAGCACGGAGGGGCCGAACAGAATTCGTTCTTCCCGGGCGGGCATGCCTTGTTCCATATCGCGTTCCCATCGTCCCATTCGTCGTGCTCGCCACGATTTCGTGCTCCCAGGACCAGCCCCGGGGTCACTCTATCAGACCGCAGTCGCCGGGGCGGTCGCGGAACCATGGCGGGTTGGCGCCGGTGCGGGGTGAGACATCGCCACTTCGGGTGCCTCGGACTCCAGGCGCAGCGTCCTGAAAGTCGAATCGCTTTCAATTGGGGTCCATGCACGCTCTATACTCATCGGGCGCGGAAGCGCGAAGCGGATGCGAGGAGACGCCGGGTGAAGCTTCTGGATCGATTCGAACGGGCGATGGAACGCCTGATGGAAGGAACGTCCGGGTCACTGTTCCGTCAGCCGATACAACCGGCGGAGATCGGGAAACGCCTCGAACGGGAAATGCTCGCGAACCGTCGCGCCTCTGTCGGCACGTCGATCGTCCCCAACGCCTTCACTGTTCGGCTCCATCCGGGGGACTTCGAGCACTTCGCAAGCTATGCGACAGGCCTGTCCCGTCAGATGGAAGCCTGGCTCGCTCAAGTCGCGACCGAGCGCAATCTCTCCGTCGTCGACCGGATCCGGGTCTCCATCGAACAGGATGAATCCGTTCGGCGTCGCTCCCTCCGTGTCGACTCATCGATCGCCGATGGTCGCTCCGTCGCGGGCCACCGTGGACCCCGGACCGTTCCGGCGCAGGCAACCGCCGCCTACGATGTCGCCCCGCCGCCTGCCACGTCGACGCTTGTGTTGATCGGCACCGAAGGCGGTTTCCGAGGAGAGGAAATCACCGTTCCCGGGCACACCAGCACGATTGGGCGAGGCTCCGAGTGCGACCTCGTGCTCGAAGCGTCAGACGTATCGAGACGACATGCCCGTATCAGCTGGGTGTCCGGAGTCGCACGCCTCGAAGACCTGAGCAGCACCAACGGCACCTACGTCAATGGCGATCCCATTCGCATCGCGGACCTTGCCGACGGCGATGAGGTCCAGTTCGGCAGTCACCGGATCCACGCGAGGGTGATACCCGACCGCTCAGGACGCGGGGAGTTTCGCTGAATTGGACCTCTTCGATTCCGCCTCGTTGTCATTCGACTGGTTTATCCTGGCCCTGCGGATCGCGTTCATCGCCCTGATCTACCTGTTCCTGTATCAGGTCGCGCGCGTTTCGATCCGGGAGCTCGTTGCGATGGGATCGGCCGCCCCTGATGACAGCGTCCCGACGCTTCCAGCGCCTTCCACCGCACTCGAGATGCTCGATCCCGCCGAGTCATCACACGAGCCCGGTACTCGTTTTCCGCTGGATCACTACAGCACCGTAGGGCGTCGGGACGACAACACCATCGTGATCGACGACGCGTTCGTGTCGGGAACTCATGCTCAGCTCACCTATGACCATGGCGCTTGGTGGCTCCAGGACCTCAGCAGCACCAATGGCACAGCAGTAAATGGCCAGCGGGTAACATCAAGGGTCCAGCTGCGCCGGAACGATATCGTACAATTCGGCCGCGTCAGCCTCAGGGCGGACCTGGATTGATCCTCATCTCGGTGCTGTCGGAAGCCGGCCAGGACGTTGCTCGACCCAGTGCCGGGCCGACCCAAAACGCGAATATCCACATGAGCGAGCGGTGTGGTCGTTGCAGACGCATCAGCCAACGGAGAGCCTGTGTCGAACGCAACAGCTTCTGCCCCAACCGGACTGCCTGTCTCGATTCCCGGATCGCTGTCGCTCGTCCTCCCCGCCCACAATGAAGCCGACAACATCGAGATCGTGGTTCGCCGGGCGTTGGATATCCTCCCTCGTTACACCCAGCAGTTCGAGATCATCGTCGTCAATGACGGGAGCCGGGACCGCACGCCGGAGATCATCGATCGCCTTGCCCGGGATGACACGCGCATACGAGCAGTCCATCACCTCCGGAACCGGGGCTACGGCGGAGCCTTGAAGAGCGGTTTCGAGGTCAGCTCCAATGACTACGTGATGTTCATGGACGCTGACCGGCAATTCGATATCGCGGATATCCGCCTGCTTGCACCCTTCGTGCCGCTTTTCGACATTGTTGCTGGTTTCCGCATGGAACGATCCGATCCGATCCATCGCCGCATCAACGCCGAGATCTTCAACATCGCCGTCCGCGTCCTGTTCGGGGTCCACCTCAGGGATCTGGATTGTGCGTTCAAAATATTCCGGGGCGAGCTCCTGCGATCGTTGGAACTGACCTCGTCCGGAGCTTTGATCAATGCCGAGATCCAGGCAAAGCTGCGCCGGCAGGGAGCAACGCTCGTCCAGGTCGGGGTACCCCACCACCCTCGCGTCGCCGGCCAGGCCACTGGGGGCAGCGTGCGCGTGATCGTCAAGGCGATGCGAGAGACGGTCCTTCTCTGGATCCGTATGCACTCGTATCACCCGCCGGATACGTCGCCTGCCGCACGTCCCTACTACGCGCTCGGTGACGTGCTGATCGGTGCTGGGGCGATCTCCAGCCTGACGGTCCTGACGAGAGTCTTCCGCCGCCGGCGCTGACGACGTTCCCTCAGGTGCCGGGTCGGTCGGCTATGGGCGTCAGGCGACCTGCAGGAGCGGTCGCTGCCGGCGGCGCAGGTACTCCGCCACTTCGCTCATGGTCTCCGCCGGCACAACCGGCCTCCCGAGCCGCTCCGCAACATCCTCAACACGCTGATCGTCCAGCAGTGTCCCGGTCCTGTCCGAAACCATCTTACGCGACACGAACACCGGTCCGTTCCCCGGAGAACGTCCTAGGGCGGCAAGCAGGTCTTGCCCACACAGGAGCCCGGAGACATTGATCTCGGGACCGAGAAACTGGTTCTCGACAGGGACCACATTGAGCGCGGCCCCGGTATGGTCGTTGAAGCGATCCACGGACTCGATCATCGTCGGCGCGATCAGCGTGCCGCAGGCAACCGTCCCCACTGCACCCTGGAGCCGCTGTGGGCGTGCGCGACGGATGTACCGGGTAAGGCCGTCGATGAAGTGCCGTGTGATGCCGATGCCATCCTCGATCTGCGGGAACCCGGCGTAGTGATCGGCACCAGGCACCTCGCGCCCGGTCATCAGATAGAACTCGTCGCCAAGGTGGAAGAAGGTGTCTCCCCGCTCCGCCTGGAAGCGACGTTGCCACCGCTCGGCATGGTCGATGACACGGGCCGCTTCGTCGGGCTCGTAACGCCGGACACGGATCATCTCCCGGTTGCTGTCGGGCAGCAGTCGCATGCACGTCCGCGACAGTCGGATCTGTCTGCTCTGCCGTTCCTGCCCGTGCTTGCTGAGCCCGACCGGGACACCGGCGATGGAAAGCAGATGAGGTCCCAGGCTGGAGAGGTCTTCCAGGCTCCGGTCAAGCTCCTCGCCGTCATTGACACCTGGACAGAGCACCAACTGGGCGTGGAAATCGATGCCCGCCGCTTCCAGCCGCCGCAGGTGATCCATGATGCCGGCCGCCTTGGGGTTGCCGACAAGCGCCACCCGGAGCTCCGGGTTCGTCGCATGCACCGAGACATGCATCGGGCTCATGTGCTGGGACTCGATGCGGTGCCAGTCGTCTTCGGTCAGGTTCGTGAGCGTAACGAACGACCCGTAAAGCATGGAATAGCGGTAATCATCGTCCATGACATACAGGGAGCGCCGCATGCCCTTGGGAATCTGCTTGATAAAGCAGAACGGGCACGCGTTCTCGCACACCCGAACCCCGTCGAACGTCGGGTCGGCAAACGTGATGCCCCAGAACTCGTCGCCCTCCAGCTCGAGTTCGTAGCGAAGGATCGAACCATTGCGGTCCACATCGATCACGACCTCGTTGGATTGCGCCTGGAACTGAAAATCGAGGGCGTCCTGCAACGGCTGGCCGTTGATGCCGAGGACACGGTCCCCCGGCTCGATGCCCAGCTGCATCGCGAACGACCCAGGGGAAACGCCCTGGATCGTTCCGGGCGACTCCGGGACAAGCTCAACGCGGCGGTGGGAGAGCGGGCTGACGACAGGCATGGCGAAGCGGTTCTACCTTCCGGGCGGTTTGGGGAAATGGGGAATGACAGGGTAACGGCCGTTTGGAGGAGTCCATGCGGTTCCCCTCGGGCAACCCTGAAGCCTATCACACCGGGAAATCCCGGTGCCGCCGTCAGTCCCGCGTAAGGACGAGGGACACCCAGTCGTCGAGCTGGCGGCGAGTGACAACGCGTGCGCCGTGAGCTGCGAAGGCGTCGATGACATCCTGTTCCCGGCTCTCGATGATGCCGGCAAGGACGAGCGATCCGCCCCTTCGCGCAGCCTTCACCAGGGAATCGCTTAGCTCGACCAAGATGCGAGCGATGATGTTCGCGAGCACGACATCGTACTCCCCCTGAAACGGCTCGCCGGGTCCCGCCGTTCCCAGGGCTACGCTGAGGCGCTCAGAGACGCCATTTCGTTCGGCGTTTTCGCGCGTGGCGCGCACGGCGACGGTCTCGACATCGACGGTATCCGCGTGGGCCGCGCCCAGCTTCAGCGCGGCAATCGCGAGGATGCCCGAGCCGGTGCCAACATCGAACACCCTGTCGCCTCGGCGAACGACTTGCTCGACACCGAGGACCGACAGCTTCGTCGATGGATGAAGTCCCGTGCCGAATGCCATTCCGGGGTCCAACTCGACAACTACGTCGTCCCCGGCTGGTTCGTACTCCTGCCACGGGGGCCGGATCACGACGCGATCACCGATACGATGCACCGCGAAATGCACCTTCCAGGCATTCGCCCAGTCTTCTTCCTTGAGTGGAGTATCCCTCAGCTCACCGACCCGCCGTAGCTGCCCCAGATGCCAGAGCGCCCGCTGTATCTCCTCGATCGTCTCGGGCCGATAATCGCTATCGGCGACGTACGTCCTGACGACGAAAGGGCGGTCCGCATCGATCTCGAGATTGTCGCCGTCGCCATCCTGAACGTATGGCTCATCGATCGCGACGCCCTCATTGAAGCCATGGCGGCTGAAGAGTTCGGTCACGGGTTCGACGGCTTCCGCATCGACCTCGACCGACAACTCATGCCAGACGCGCTCGGGAGCGGTGCTCGCCGCATTGACCGATTCACTGTGCGGCACACCCGCCGTCATATCACCACTTTCGACGTGTCCGCGACATTGAGCTCCGAAGGCCGACCGGAGACGTCCGCGTTGCGGCCAATGATCGAGTGCTCGAGGATCACGTTCTCGACAGTAGCGCCGTCCTCGACGATGGCGTCACGGATCACGGCGTTCCTGACGCAGGCCCCCGCGCCGATGCTGGCGTTCGGTCCGATGACGGCGTTCTCGATATCCGCCGAGCGACTCACGAACGAAGGCGGGACGATAACTGACCCCGCTCGTTGCGCCGGCGAGGGCGGGTCAGCCGCGAGCAGGTACCGATTCGTCTGCAGGAGAGCATCAGCGTTCCCGCAGTCCTCCCAGATGTCGATATTCCGGGTCACGAATCGCTTGCCTGAATCGATCATGATCTGCATAGCGTCGGCAATGAAGAACTCGCCCTTGGTCCGCAACTCCTGTCGAATCTGCTCGTCGATCGCCGTGTAAAGATCGTCCATTTGACGGAAGTAGTAGATCCCGACCGTCGCCTGGCTCGAGACAAAGGTAGAGGGCTTCTCGATCAGCCTGGTGACGTATCCCTCCTCGACCAGGGTCACACCTAGCGCGGACGGGTCGGCGACCTCCTTGGTGAAGATCACCGCGTCGGCGTCAAGCGCATCGAGGCCCGCGAAGTCCGCCTCGAACAGCGCGTCGGGAAACAGGATCAGGGCATCGTCATCGCAGATGCCGCGGGTGCGGATGATCGCGTCGGTCTGGCCAAGCATCTCCGGCTGTTCGACGAACGCGAGCTCGACCTCGGGGTACGTGTCGCGCGCCCACGTCTCGATCTGCTCGCCCAGGTATCCGGTGATGAAGACGAGCTTTCGCGGCTCGTACGGCATGATGCGATCGAGCACATGCTCGAACATCGCCTTGCCGGCGACGCTCACGAGTGGTTTGGGTTTGCTCCAGGTCTGCGGGCGAAGGCGTGTGCCAAGCCCGGCAACCGGAAAAATGACGTCCATGAGCTATCTCCGTGGTGGTCATCAACAGGCCGCGCCGCTACCAATGGCGAAGTGCCTAAGGTGCTGGACGTGATGGCGCGAGGAACGGGAGGAGGGATTCGCGCACGTCGCTGGCGAAGCCATCCACGTCCGTAATCGCCGCCAACTCGAAGGCGTCCGGCCGAAAGCCGGGAGACATGGTCGTGCCGAGCAGCGCAAAGCGCCCCCCGTCCCTGAGGCGAAGGCCCTGCCATGACCCGGCCGGAACGAGCTGCTGTACCTGCTGGTGGTCGCGCACTTCATGGCCCAGGGTAATCCGGTCGAGCGTTCCGCTCTGGTCGCAGACGATCATTGAGCAGGGATCGCCGAGGTAGAAGTGAAACATCTCATCGTAGCGGAGCCGGTGCAGCGCGGAATACGCCTCAGGGGTCACCAGGTAGAAGATGGCGGACACCTGAGGGTCGGCACTTCCCAGTTCGGGGTGCCCGTGAACGACGTAGGTTTGCCTGAAGAACCCGCCCTCGATCGGCAACGGTTCGAGATCGAGCAGGTCGATCAACTCCTCGGCAGTCAGCAACAATGTCATGACCCCTCGGAAGCGCGAGTCGGGAATGTCCGGAGGTGGGGACTGGAGGATATGGGCGCACCCACACATGCTGGTACCCCCAGCGGGATTCGAACCCGCGATCTTCACCTTGAAAGGGTGACGTCCTAGGCCGCTAGACCATGGGGGCAGCGCAAGGGAAGATACGCGTACGGTCGGCCGATTGTCAACCGAGGCATGACGAGGACAGTCTTCAGCGAACCATCGCCGCTACGACACCGATGGCGCCGCCGATGGCCGAGGCAAGCAGCACTATGCCCAGCGCCATCCCACTCCCCTGGCGGTCGCGGGTCACGAGCGCTGCCCAACGCCGTCCGTCCTGGCTGAACGCGAGCACCAACACGGCACAGAGCATCCCGATCGAAACGGTACCCGCCCAGCCGACCGTCCGGAACTGCAGTGGCGCGGCGACGCCCGAAAGCCCATGAACGATTCGCAGCGCGAGATCCAGAAGCAGTCCCGGAATCCAGGCGACAATCATCGCAGCCTCCGGAAATACCAGGAACGCCAATGCGAGAGCGAACGTGACCGGAAACGCTATTGCCATCAGCGGCGTGAGCAGGGCATTCGCGATGATGGCCGAGACCGACCAGGTGCCGAACACCGCGAGGACGATTGGCAGCGTGCCAAGATACGCCAGGATCACGCCGCTCCCAAGCCCCTTCGCTCCACCCGCCCACCCCGCCTGGGGCTCGCCCGGTAACCGAGCGACGAGTGCGGTGGAGGCGATGAAGGACAGCCAGAACGAGACCATCTCCGTCGCCCTCGGATTCCAGACAACCAGCATCGCGGACGCCAGGAACAAGAGCGTCATGGGGTCCGGATGTCGCCCACTTCGCATGGCCAGGAGTGCCAGGCTGGCCACCAGCGCGGCCCTTACCGCCGGTGGTTCCAGACCCACCAGGACAGCGTAGAGCCAGATCGTCGCGATGATCGCACCTTGTACCAGGGCCATGCGCCTGAACCGGCCGGGACGGACGATGAGGTTCCAGAGCGCGAGGAGCATGGCGACATTGGAGCCGCTTACCGCCGTGATGTGGCTCGTGCCGGTGCGCAGGAACGCATCACGGCCCGCATCACTGAGCGCGGAGTCATCGCCTGTCACGATCCCGGATGCTAGTGCTCCGGTGTCGCCTGGCAGCGCGGATTCGAACCGGTCGGCCAGGGTCCGGCGGATGTGCACCAACCGTTTCAGCCAGGATCCCCCATCGGCGACGCCTGTAACCTGGCTTGCGTAGGCGGTTGCTGTGGCCCCTTGGGAGCGAACGTAGGAGCCGAAACCCGGCGGAAGCATGCTGAGGTCCTGCACCGACCACATGACCTCCAGCCGATCCCCGGGCGCTACGACGACATCTTCCGGGAGCCACACCACAGCCAGGAAATCTGCCTCATCCGACTCGCCGCCGGAGGAGTTGACACGGTCAACGCGCAGCAACACACGATCGCCGGAACGGGAAGGTGATGGCAGGGATGCGACGGTTCCCGTGCCGCTGGTCGACGCTGCAAGATCGGCAGGCAGGACAGCCGCGTACTCCTCCGAGCCCCTGAGCACCCCCAAACCTCCGGCCAGGACCAGCACTGCACAAGACCCGTAATGAATGCGACCGCGTACCACGCCGGCCACAAGCACAAGCCCGACGAGGATCGGGATCGCTACCAGGCCCAGCCATGCGCCGCCGATCAGCCCTGCCCCGATCAGCACTCCCCACGCGCTATTCACCGATGGTGACCAGCGGACGAATCTCCTCGATCGTCCTCGTCGATATGCCCTCCACCTCTTCGAGTTCCTCAACTGAGGAGAACGGACCCTGCTCCGCCCGGTAAGCAAGGATGCGCTCGGCAAGTACTGGACCGATACCCGGGAGCGCCTCCAGCTCGGAATGCGACGCATTGTTCAGGTCAACAAGTACCTCAGGCTCGGGAGAGGACGCCCGCGTCCCGGGTTCCGCGCCGGCTCTCGCGACGGTCGGCTCCTCAATCGCGAAGCGCTCGCCCGGGTCTGGAAGCTCGGGGATGACGACATGCTCACCGTCGCCAACTCGAGCCGCCATGTTGAGCGAGGTGACATCGGCGCTTGGCGTCAATCCACCCGCCGCTTCTATGACATGTTGCAAGCGGGCCGTGCCAGGCACCGTGACGGTTCCCGGCGTCGCGACCGCACCAGTCACCGCCACGGTGATCTCGTGCGGCTCCGGAGGGGTCACCACGATCTCCGGCGACATGAAGCGATCCACCGCAACGAACGTCACGATCGCCACGGCGACACTGACGACCGCCGTAACGATCAGGAGGACCCCGGTCGAAGGCTTCACAGCTGGCCGTTCACCTCTTGGTAAATCCAGAATGAAGCTGTTCGAGAGCACAAGGCGAATGTATCACGAGGGCCGAATGGACGGTCAGGGTTGCCGCGGGTAAGCCGGGTGGTGCAGCGC
>DASYVY010000275.1:0-3394 GCA_035936535.1 Thermomicrobiales bacterium
CCGCATGGTCTCCGATGTGTAGTCCCGGAACCCTCTGAGGATCTGTGGTTTGCGAGAAGTCAACGGCGTGTTCTCCAGCCCAGCACGCTGAGCGATCGGGCGGACGTCAGGTTGCTAGCGATTTCGTCAGTTCGTGCACAACGTGGCCGAGTTCCGGTCCGATCAGCTTTTCCATGGCGAGCTTGGCGGCGTTGCTTGAGCCAGGCGTGCTGAAGATGGCCGTTCCCTTGGCGACACCGGCGACTGCCCGGGAAAGCATCGCGGCCGCACCGATCTCACCATAGGACAACATGCGGAAGAGCTCCCCGAACCCGGTGAGTTGCTTCTCAAGGAGCGCCTCGATGGCTTCGTAGGTCGTGTCCCGTCCGGAGATGCCGGTGCCGCCGTTCGTGATCACCGCCTGGATGTCCTCGCGATCGATCCAGCTCAGGAGGAGCTGTCTGATCGCGTTGGGGTCGTCCGGTACCACCTCGTAGGCAAGGACCTCATGGCCGCGCCAGAGCAGATTTTGCCGGATCACTTCCCCGCTGCGGTCGGTTTCCTTGGTCCGGGTGTCGCTAATCGTGAGCACCGCACAGGTGACGCTCACCGGCGACTCGCGGCGATGCTCGTCGACGGACGCGGATGACGAAGCCTGAGGATCAGCTGGTTCGGACGGAAAAGTCATCATGGAGCTCCGGCAGGTATCCCGACGAAGGGCGGCGACGATGGATTCGATCGATTTCTGGCGCGGTTCACTCCTGCGCATCTCGCTCCTTACTCGTCCCGACGGGCAGCCGCTTCCTGGCGATCCAGATGCGCGGCGATCCTCCGAGCCTCGGTGATCAGCTCATCGGTCACTGGCGCGTTGCCCACCGGATGGTCGGCGTCGTGAAGGCGGAGCGCATAGGCGATGGCGAAGATCATCGATGCGACGATCGCTATCCATCCACCGATGGCGAGCGGCGGTGACGTTCCGCCCGCGGTTCGCGTGCCGAGCACCACGAGGACGGTTGCGACCGCGCCGGCCAAGACCGCAAACAGGAACATCCGGTAGGCATTGCGATGGCGGCTCTCCTCGCGGTCGCGCATGCCACCGGACGATTCCGCCTCCAAGATGAGCCAGTGCAGCCGTTGGTCAGCCGCCGAGCGGAGTTCCGGCGCGTCCGAGGCGTGCCCCTCCAACCAGCGGGCGACGGCGGATTGCCATTGGCTTTGGCGGGCGAGAGCGTCGCCATCGCGAACTGGATTGGATCGCTCGGGTTGCGGGGAAGCGATGGCAGGGTCCGTCATGGCACCTATCCTACTCGACGCCGGCGAGAACGCATCGCAATCGTCCTAGCCTGAGACGATTGCGTTGACGTAATGATCAATGCGAGGCGAATGCTGGACACCGGAGGTCGTGATCGCCACCAGATCGCAACGCCAAACGCGGTTCTGATGGATGGCATGCACGGAGAGATACCACTCGGCAGCGGCAAGAAGGCGGGCGGCCTTGGCAGGCGACACAGCGTCCTCTGCTCGCCCGGAACGCTCGCCGCGCCTGGTCTTGACCTCGACGAACACCAGCTCGTCCCCGTCCAGCATCACGAGATCCAGCTCTCCCGCGGCGCAATGCCAGTTGCGGTCAACGAATCGGTAGCCGTGCCGCTCGAGAAACACCTGCGCCATGCGCTCGCCGTCTGCTCCGAGTTGCGATGAGGCGCGGCTAGCTTTCACAAGCCCGCTCCAGGGCGCGGCGCACCGGCGCAAAGCTTGACCGGTGATGGTTGCACGGTCCGTGCTCGGCGATCGCCGCAAGGTGCGTTGGCACACCGTAGCCCTTGTGCCTGGAGAATCCATAGCGCTCGTCGTGCGCGTCGAGGGAAGCCATGATGGAGTCACGATGTACCTTGGCGACGATCGACGCGGCCGCGATGGAGAGGCTGAGCGCATCGCCATCGATGATACCGAACTGATCGATGCCCGTGTCGATGGTCATGGCGTCGATCAGCAACGCGTTGGGCGCGGGATCGAGTGCTGCGACCGCCAGCTCCATGACCAGGCGATTGGCGGCGCTCAGCCCGATCGCCTCCAGTTCCTCCACGGAAACGACACCGATCCCGAAGCACAAGGCATCCCTGCGAATTGCGGCTGCGAGATCCGCTCGCCGAGCCGCGGTCAAGGCCTTGGAATCGCAAACACTGCCCCAAAAGGCAGAGGTAGCGAACACCTCCCGAATGTCCGCTGGCAGGATCACCGCGGCCGCCACCAGCGGTCCTGCCAAGGCACCGCGTCCGACCTCATCGACGCCCGCGATCCACTGGTATGACGCATTCCAGAGATTCAGCTCGTAGGAGAGCATTGGCGGGACGGATTCCGGCATTCGATCGTCCTTGAACGCAAACGGCCGAAAGCAGATCCTGCTTTCGGCCGATGTTCGGATCGCTGTCTTCCGGTCGTTTACTTGGCGGTCTTACCGCGATTCAGGTCGCGACGCCGCTCGGGAATTCGCGCGGCTCGACCCGTGAGGCCCCGGAGGTAGTAGAGCTTCGCTCGACGGACGCGCCCATGGCGAGTGACTTCGATCCGGTCGATCCGAGGAGAGTGGAGGAGGAATGTGCGCTCGACGCCTACGCTGTGGGAGGCGATCCGGCGGACCGTGAAATTCTCGTTGATCCCGCCTCCGCGCCGGCGGATGACGACACCCTCGAAGATCTGGACACGCTCCCGGGTGCCTTCCACGACCTTGGCATGCACGCGTACCGTGTCGCCGGGGCCGAACTCCGGTATTTCCTTGAATTGTTCGGTCTCGATCGACCGGATCAATTGAGCAACCATAGTTTGTGAGATCCTTATCCTATTGGGTACGGTCGGGTTGGGCTCAGACAGAAGAAACAGCCAGGGGAGCGAAGTGGAAAACCGCACAACCCTCGGTTCCCGAGGGCTCCGGGCATAGCGCAGCGGAGTGTACCATGCGCTCGGGAAAACAGCCATGGTCCAGCGATTCCCTTCGGTGCCCAGCGGCGAGACGGTTCGATACCGGGCGTGTGTTGCCACCGGGTGCCGAACCGGAGATTCCGCGTCACCCGTTGGACGAAAGCGCAAGATTCATCAATCGGGAGTGGCCCCTCTGGCATCCTGGCATCAATGAAGACCGGGTCACAGCTCGCCACAGGAGCGGCGGGCAACGGGTTACCGGCACTTCCGGGGGAGGAAAAGGGCCGCCTTCCGTTGACGGACCGGGGGGTTCCGCGTTACATTCCCGCCCCAGAAGCCCGTCGCGCCAGTAGGCGACAGCAGTTTCCTTCTGTCAACGTGGGACTCCCGTTTCGTCCCTTCGTCAACCTTCGCCACGAAGACAGGACCGTTTCCTCATGTCCGCCATTGAAACCTCGATGCCGACCGACCAGCAGGCGGCGGACCAGCCGAATGT